>JACDNV010000014.1 GCA_017656425.1 Candidatus Neomarinimicrobiota bacterium
CAGGTTTAACCTTCCTTCGAAATGGATAGCCAACTGGGCAATAATTTTTGTCCAGTCCCTGATGGCTTTTTTCCATTTCTTTGAGACGCATAAATAAGCCAGATAAAGCATTTTTTCAAATGCTGTGTCGGTTGGGGAAAAGGTTTTGGCTTTGGTGACTTTGCAAAACCCTCTCCCGAATAGGGATCCTACGGATGTAACAGCTGCTATAGTTAAGTATTTGATAAGCTTTTCCCGAATAGGGATCCTACGGATTTCCGAAGGATCTCTTTTGAGAGATGACGCCATTTTTACAAGGCAAATCATCCATAGTTTTTGCGGTTTCCAGATCTTTTTCCAGGTTGTTGAGTGGTTGTCCGAAGGATCTCTTTTGAGAAACGTAACTCATAGTAGGTATTTACACAAGTAAATAACAGTAGGGAAGATATTTTCTTTATCCCATTTACACAAAAATTGGGACACTCCCGTTAAGAGGGGGGTGAATTTACACAGCATTTTTGACTTGACTCTGTTAAAAACTATTTACCATGCAGACTTGAGAAGCTATTGTTAAATCTGGAGTAAAAACGTGGGGTTGCATCAAAACATGTTGCAAGTTTAGTCACTTTTGTATATTTTTCAATATGTTATTGATAGATTGACAAGAATATATAGATGATTGGTTCTAAACGCCATAAAGCTTTATCTATGAAAATATATTTTAGGTGGCATTTTATATCTCTCAAGTTTATTCTGCTTACCTTGATTATTTTATCTTCTGTTTCTGTATTACACACGCAAAGTTATAAGTCGAATTTATATTATGAAGGTACAGGAGAAGCAGAAACCTTAGAGAAAGCGAAAGAGCTTGCTCTTGCAGATCTTTCAAGAAACATTGAAACTTTTATTTTTTCACTTTTCCAGACTACTCAAGAAGAAAAAAACCTAACTATAACAGAAGATTACGTAAAGTCACAAATAAAAACCTACTCATCTATCTGCCTGAGAAATGTAGAGTTTCATAATTCTAAGAAAAAGAAAACCTGGGTAGTAAGGGCAAGAGTATTAAAAAGTGAAGTTAAGAGAGTATTTGAGGAAAGAAAAATCAATATCAGAACGATGCTAAAATCCGCTATCCATTCTGAACTCTCAGGAGATATATCAACAGCTTTAAAAAACTACTACTGGTCATATATATTGAGTTTCTCCTACCCAGATACCATAATTGTTTCACTTCCGCCTTATAACGTTAAAGGCAATGCAAGAACTTTATTAGTCGATAAGATCAATAATATCTTTAAGGGTATTAGGTGGGAGATTTATAAAAGTTATGTAGATGGTGAAGATTTTGTAGTGATTTTAAATTTTTACTATAGAGAAAATCCTATTATAGATATGCAATTTTACTATTATAATGGGAGCGAACAGGATTGGGGACAAGTGGTAAACGGTAAAGCATATCTTGTCTTAAATGGTGATTTTTCAGGTATTTCAAGAAAGGTATGCCTCGAGGTTGAATATAAATTTGAATCTGAAATGCCTCAGAACAAAGATGTTCAATTCATTTATAATGCTTTAGATTTTCCAAAATTTGATAATAGCATATTGATACCTATAGATTTGTCAGAGTACGTAAAATTCGACTTCGTCGTAAACTTTAAAGGCAAAACTGTTACATTCTTACCCAAAATGAGACATCTATCTATAAGCACGATAAAATGGGATTTCGGAGATGGGCAAAAATCAAATATTCAAAATCCAATTCATACATACCCTGACACAGGGATTTATTTAGTAAAAGTTGAGATAAATAATGACCGGGAATTATCTATTTCAAAAAAGCTAAATCTTTCAGAAAAAACCATAGAAAATGTCTATACATTTTACAGTAGTACTAGCTCAAAGGGCAGTAAAAACTACACAATTATTTCAGAAAAGACCGAAAAAGATGTTTATACACCAATAAACCAATTGATGAACACAATAGAGATTAACCAATTTATAGAAACAGTTAAAGAACTGTCAAAAAGTGGTAAAATTGTATTCGGTAGTTCAAAAGATTTTGAAAGTAAAGAGGGATTGTACTATTTTGTTTTTGATAGAGAGAATAATCAACTTGAGGCGATTTACATCTTTAAAAACAGTAATTTTATAAACATTGATTCTGGAGAAAGTTCATCTTCATTAAAAGAAAAATATCGCGGCAGAAAAATGGCTGGTATATGGGTGGAAGTCGTTACAGAATAATAGCACAGCTTACGGGACGTACTATCGATGTGCGTCTTAAATTTTTATATTAACATAAAAAATTAAGGTGAACTATGAAAAAAGTTTTTACTTTAAAATACTGGTATAATGAAAGCTGTCATGCTGGTAAACTTAAAGAAGTTTCTGAAGTATTCAGACAAGTTAAAACAATGGAGACACTTGAAGAAAACACCCGATCTATTTATATGTTATTAATAATAAACAAATTTAATTAAATAGAGTGAGAGGAGATGAATAGGAAGATATTCACTTTAATATCATTTTTGATTCTTTGTAGCTTTCTTTTTTCACAGGGGACACTTAAAGAACTTGAAGTAGAGATAAAAAAGCTTGAAAGAGGGGTATCTGCTGAACCAAATACAGCAAAGCTAATTGTCAAATCCAAAATCCCGGGTCTGACTTTTGACAGTAATATGGGACTGAAAAGAGTTGAAAAGCTCAGTGAAGGAGAGTGGAAAATAACTCTCTACCCTGGAAATCAGAGATTTGAAATAAAGGCAAAAGGATTTCTATCATATAGTGAGAGATATACATTTGATAAAGGCAGAGCATATGAGTGTTTTGTTAAAGAAAGAGTAGAATTTATCGGAGAAAGAATTGACGAAAAACTTTTTGAGGTAAACTTTGAGTTTAATGTCTCGGATGTATATTGCTCATATGGAAAGTTTGCACCAATTAAAACCAAGGGTCGCCTGGCAACTTTTAAACTTCCAAAAGGAGAGTACACGTTTCATTTTGAAAAAGATGGATACAGCCCCGTTTCAACAACTATAAAGATAGAAAAAGATCAAATGCACAAGATAAATTTAACGAAGGATGAGTTGACCAGAATTGAGTTTCGTCCACCGGGCATTGTTGCTGTTGATACGGATCCAATGGGGGCAGAGGTTATAATCAACGGTCAGAAAATAGGAAGTACACCAATTCCAGGCTATAGCCTCACCGCAGGAGAACATCAAATGGTAATTCGGAAGAGCATGTATTACCCAGAATTTATTACTTTCAGCTTAAAAGAGGGCGAAGCGAAACAAATCTCAAAGATTTTGAGGCCGAGATTTGGCTATTTGAGCGTAGTGAGCCATCCTGATAATGCAGAAATTTTTATCGATGGAATCAGCTATGGAAAAACACCTCTTGCTAATGTGAAAATGCCAAGCGGGAAACACCTGCTAACTGCTAATTTGAATCTTTACCATGAGTATAGCATAGAGTTTGAAATAACTGATGAAGAAAAAAAGCAAATAGAGTTTGAGCTAAGCCCGGCTTTCGGAACAATTGAGATTCATACGATTCCAGAAGAAGGTGCTACCGTATATATAAACGGTAAAGAAGCAGGCAAAACGCCTTTCATAAACAAGAAATTTCCATCAGGAAGATACACGATAGAAATTAAGAAAAAATATTTTTTTCCTGCAACCGAGGAAATAGAAGTGGTAGATGGTAAAAAAACAATACGAAATATAATATTATCCCCAAGCGTCGGAACATTGATAGTTAACACTTCAAATAATGCAGATATATATATTGACGGTGAATATGTCGGTAAAGGGAGCATAAAGAAATTTCTGGAACCAGGAAATCATAATGTAAAAGCAATAAAAGACAAATATTATCCCGATGAAAAAGATTTATACATTGCACTGGGTGAAACAAAGGAGATTAATTTTGATTTAGTTCCAAGACAGGGTGCTGTATCAGTAATAGTTGAACCACCTGAAGCAATGAATGCAGAAATATATGTTAATGGTAAATATGCAGAAAAAGCACCTGCAATACTAACTCTCCTGATCGGAGAATATGATATAGAAGCAAGATTTAAAGGCTTCATACCAGGGAAGAAAAAGGCAGAAGTAAAAGAAAACAAAACTACCGAAGTTAGATTCAAACTGCTGACATATGAAGGCTCATTACAACAAAAAAAGGATAGGTGGAAAAGAAGGAAATATATTTCTCTTGCCTCCAGTGTGGTTTTTACAGCAATAGGAACCTACTGCTGGTACAAATCTGATGAATTTTATAGGATTTATCAAAGATCAGCCACTCCATACTATGCAAAAAAATACCATAACTACGCACAAATTACTTATACAGTCTCTCAAATTTCCTTTGGTCT
The DNA here is from genome assembly GCA_017656425.1 of Candidatus Neomarinimicrobiota bacterium. Classification (NCBI taxonomy): domain Bacteria; kingdom Pseudomonadati; phylum Fidelibacterota; species Fidelibacterota bacterium. The sequence continues at coordinate 4,361 of JACDNV010000014.1, forward strand.
GAGCATTGGCTCGCTATTAGGAAGCATTTATTCTTATTGGGAGGAAATCAATGTTAAGATTAATAAGCGGACTTCTATTAATCTTGTTGATTTCGATTGTAACCTGTGAAAAAGATTACGATTGGAAAAATCCTTTTGATCCCAACTGTAAGCTATCCCCTGACGAATGGGCACCATCGGATTTTAAGGTCGAACAAATAAGTGTAACAAAAGCAAAATTGACATGGAAACAGGAAATAACTAATATAGAAGGATTCAAGATAGAAAAAAAAGTAGATGATAGTAATTGGGAAATTGTTGCAACTATCAAGAAAAATGTAAGAGAATGGATAGATGAAAATGTAATACCTGATTCAAGTAAAATTCACTACTACAGGATATATGCATATGCAGGTGATAATACTTCTGCCTCTTTAAGTAAATATTTTAAGCCTTCATTTCCAGCTCCATCAGCTCTATCAATAGTACAATTATCAGTCGATATTTTAAAACTTAAGTGGACTGATAATAGCAAGGAGGAAGAGGGATTCAAAATTGATAGGAAAATTGGCACCGGAGAATGGGAAATTGAATACGGTACCGTCGGTGAAAATATCACGACATTTACAGATTCAAATGCGGTACCATATGAAATCAACCACTATCGTGTATATGCCTACAAAGGAAGTATAAATTCCAATGCTATCGAAAATAGCATTACCCCACAATTCCCGGGACCCTCTAACCTATCAATCTCACAGCTGGCATTGGATAAAATAAAAATCGAATGGACAGACAATAGTGAAGGTGAAGATGGATTCAAAATTGATAGAAAAATTGGCAACGGAAGCTGGGAAATTGGTTACGGCAATGTCAGTGCAAATGTTACCAGCTTTATAGATAATAATCCCGTCGCAAATGTTACCAACTACTATCGAGTCTATGCATACAAAGGCAACTACAAATCTTCATCCATAGAAAGATCAATAAATCCAACCTTACCTGCACCGGAACATCTAGTAGCTCAACAAATAGCTGTCACTAATGTAAAATTAACATGGAAAGATAGATCATCAGAAGAAGAAGGTTTCAAAATTGACAGAAAAATAGGCAATGGGAACTGGGAAATTGAATATGGTACCGTCGCTGAAAATGTCACAACATTTACAGACACTAATGCAGTACCATATGAAATCAACTACTACCGTGTATACGCTTACAAAGGAAATACAAATTCTAATGCTATCAAAGCTAATATTACCCCCCAATTCCCGGAACCCTCTAACCTATCAATCTCACAGCTGGCAGTGGATAAAATAAAACTTGTATGGACTGATAATAGTGAAGGTGAAGATGGATTCAAAATTGATAGAAAAATTGGCAGCGGGGAATGGGAAATCGAATATGGTACCGTCGGTGAAAATATCACAACATTTACAGATTCCAATGCTGTACCTCATGAAATCAATTATTATCGCGTATATGCATACAAAGGAAATTTAAGCTCATCTGGTATAGAAGATACCATAATCCCTTTTCAGGCTCCTTCTGAATTAAAGATAATTCAAATTTCTGATCACGAGGTCAAGTTATCCTGGAAAGATAACACTGATTTCGAAGATGGATATAGAATAGACAGAAAATTATCAACTGGTGATTGGGAAGTGGGATATGGAAATGTTGGTGTAAACGAAACAGAGTGGATAGATGAATCAGCTTTACTTAATGAAAACATATATTATCGTGTATATGGATATGCAGGCGATTATACTACCCAAAAAATTGAAGGTGAAATTCAAACAACTTTCCCTGCACCTTCAAATTTTGATATTATTGTCATCTCAGATACTGAGATAAAGCTCGTATGGAATCATCATCCATTTGAAAATGTTATAGGTTATAAGGTAGAGCGAAAGGCAAACGATGGAGAATTCGAAGAGTATGCGACAACTACTGATACGTTCTACATTGATACCGATGTTTCTTTCGATAATTCCTACTCTTACAGGGTAAAAGCATACACTGATAATAATGTTTCTGATCCAGGGAAAGAAAAAAAATTAGTACCTTATCTTGCCACATCTTTATTATGGACAGGACAGCATTCTAGTTATATTAATTCAATTGCTTTCAGCCCTGATGGTAACTTGCTAGCCTCTGGAAGCTCTGATAGAACATTAAAGGTATGGGACAGTAGTAATGGAAACCTATTGTGGACAGTACAGCACTCTTCTATTGTTTATTCGGTTGCTTTCAGTCCCGATGGAAACTTAATTGCGTCAAGTAGTTACGATAGCATAAAAGTATGGAATATCAGTAACAGAAACTTGTTGTGGGCAAAAGAACATACTGGTGGTCGTTGCATCACCTTCAGTCCTGATGGAAACTTGTTCGCTTCGCTCATTAACAATACGATAAAAGTATGGGACAGTAGCAATGGAAACTTGTTGTGGACAGGATGGCATTTTTATACTGTTCATATAGTTGCTTTCAGTCCCGATGGAAAATTGCTCGCATCAGGGAGTTGGGATGATGGTGAAGTAAAAGTATGGAATAGCAATAATGGAGGCCTATTGTGGACAGAACAGCATTCTGGTAATGTCCCGTCTGTTGCTTTCAGCCCTGATGGAAATTTGCTCGCATCAGGAAGTTCTCATAAGACTGTAAAGGTATGGGACAGTAGCAATGGAAACTTGTTGTGGACAGGACAGCATTCCGCTGTTGTTTATTCAGTTGCTTTCAGCCCTGATGGAAATTTGCTCGCATCAGGAAGTTCTGATAACACAGTAAAAGTATGGGACAGTAGCAATGGAAACTTGTTGTGGACAGGACAGCATTCTGGTTCTGTCCGGTCAGTTGCCTTCAGCCCTGATGGAAACTTGCTTGCCTCGGGAAGCTATGACAGGACCGTAAAGGTATGGGACAGTAGCAACGGAAGCTTGTTGTGGACAGGACAGCATTCTGGTTCTGTCCGGTCGGTTGCTTTCAGCCCTGATGGAAACTTGCTCGCCTCGGGAAGCTATAATAGCTATGATAATACTGTGAAAGCATGGATTATAGAATATGAATGGAAAGTGGTTGATGGAGAGTAGCTTTTTAGTTTCAATATATCTCTAATGTTCGATTCTTTAAAAAGGGGAAATTTAAATGAATAAGGCGATTTTCCTTACAGTTTCTCTACTGATAATAACTCTGACTATATATGCGCAGGTAAAACCTGACATAAATATTGTCGCAGGAACCGATCCTGCATTCTGTCAGAAACTATCAAAAACACTATCGAGAATACTATTAGAATCAAACAGAGTTTTCAAAGGAGCAGGCAATCTTGAGAGTGTGAGAGATTATTTTACAGATGAGGGTTTCAATAACTTTAAAGACATAGTTGAGAAAACAAAACCTTACACTGCAAAAAAAAGATATAATCTGAATGTAATTGAGGTTGTAACCAGTGGTCTTTTTGAAGTCAGAGGAATTAAGGTACATGTAGACGTAGGAGAGACAGAGGCAAGCCCGGTCCAGTATCTGGTATTTTCATTTAACAAAAAAGGTAAGATAGCAAGAGTAAGATACTCCATACCTGCTCATAATTATCAGGATATACTCAACGAAGGAATAGGCGACATTGACAAAGCTCGACGCCAGAAAATACTCGAATTCTTGGAAGTATTTGGTACAGCTTACAGTAGAAAAGACGCTGATTTTTTAGAAAAAATTTTTAGCGATGACGCTTTGATTATCTCTGGAACGGTACTATATAAAAAACCCGAGTTTAATGACTTGATGACCTGTGCTAACAAACCACCAGAAAAAATTGTGCAATACCGTCAATATACAAAAAAACAATACATTGAAAGATTAAGAAAGTACATATTCCCATCAAATTCTTATATAAACCTCAAATTTGAAGACATAAAAATCATACGTCACAGGAAAATGGACAAGGTCTATGGGATAAAACTGAAACAGCACTGGAAAGCCGAAAAATATGAGGATGTAGGATACTTATTTTTAACAGTTTATTTCTGGAAAGAGGATAATCCAGTTATCCTTGTTCGAGTCTGGCAGGACACTGCTTTTCAGGGCGATTACGATGTTTCAATCTACGATTTTGACATAATAGATTAACTATCTAACCTTTTATCCCACCTATCATAATTCCTTCAATCCTAAAATCCTCGGTTTCAATAATTATGTACTCACTGAGATACTAACATTAAATTTTCACAAAGAGCTCTTTGCCTTTTGGTTATCTCTGTCAGTCGATAGAGACTCAAAATCTCTTCTCTGCTAATACGACCTTCATTGGTTAATAGAACAATTTTACACGTCGGGTTTGTCTTTCTGGAAAGTACCTTCTATTTTCTTTTTACCTCTAAAATGAAGTTCTCTGAAAACTACGATAAATTTTACTATTATACTCAATTTTTCGGGTAAATCTCAAGAGAGAACCCTCTCTTTCAAATTTATCTATCAAATCTGTTCCATCTCCTTCCACTATTCTTCTCACATCTCATCTGTTATCCTCTTAATCTTTATTATCCTTGTCAATTCTATTAACCTCCTTAGCTGTAAACCATGTGAATGAACTGTACACTGTTTGCAAAGAAACGGGAGGTTCAGGTACATGGTGGTACAGGTTATAGTTAAGTTTAAGTGGAAAGGTTAATGGATTTTTCCCAAGTAATTTGTCGAGGATTATTCGTAGAATCCCTGTTCGTGAGTGGAGGCATGAATGCGATACTTGGGGATATTTTATAATCTTTCAGGATATTTACCGGGGTTTTGAATTTTTTATATGAGTTTTCCCCCAGGGAATTGAAATAGAATTGATAAAATGAAGCTTTATTAAGGAAATCCTTCATTGAGCTGAATGACTCTCTGCAGTAGAATTCGTCTTCGATTAATCTGTGATTTGAGAGACTGTTTCATTTTTTGTGTAAATACCTTTTTCATTAAAACTCTCCGAAGGATCTCTTTTGAGACAGGTTTAATCTTCCTTCGAAATGGATAGCCAACTGGGCAATAATTTTTGTCCAGTCCCTGATGGCTTTTTTCCATTTCTTTGAGACGCATAAATAAGCCAGATAAAGCATTTTTTCAAATGCTGTGTCGGTTGGGGAAAAGGTTTTGGCTTTGGTGACTTTGCAAAACCCTCTCCCGAATAGGGATCCTACGGATTTCCGAAGGATCTCTTTTGAGAGATGACGCCGTTTTTACAAGGCAAATCATCCATAGTTTTTGCGGTTTCCAGATCTTTTTCCAGGTTGTTGAGTGGTTGTTCGAAGGATCTCTTTTGAGAAACGTAACTCACAGGAGGTATTTACACAAGTAAGTAACAGTAAGGAAGATATTTTCTTTATCCCATTTACACAAAAATTGGGACACTCCCAATTCAGCTCCTCCATAGTATTTTCTTTGGGAGAGTCATCAATAGACATTTTTTATATTTTTTATTTTACTTAGAACAGGCTAATCAAATAGAGCGAGAGACGGGACTCGAACCCGCGACAACCACGTTGGCAACGTGGAGCTCTACCAACTGAGCTACTCTCGCATTCCAAAATAGCGCTTTAAATTTATATCATGATTGGAATTAAATCAATAGCGGAGTTATTTTTCAATTCCCTTTTTTATTATTTTATAAGCATCTCTAAAAGGGATATTTTTTTCTAATGTGAGTCTGTATGCTTTTTCTACTGAATATAGGCTTTCTGACATGAGTCTTTTTGCATTATTTTTATCAATCTCAATAAAATTGAAAGTATGATTTAAAATTGATAAAGAGTTTATTGTAGTTTTTAAACCTTTTATAACAGCCTCTTTTTGCAATTGAAAATCCCGATGATATCCACTTATTAGATTGGCAATCAAACTCTTTATTTGAAACTCAAGTGAATTAACTACATGATAATTGGCTCTCAATATTTCGAAGACATCGGGGTTTCTCTTATGCGGCATAACAGAGCTTCCTGTACAGATTCTTTTATCAAGCCTGAAAATACCAATCTCATCCATGCTATAGAAGATTATGTCAGATGCGATTTTATTGATATCAAACATAATCATTGCTAATGAGCTTAGTAGCTCAGCTTCAAATTTGCCACGAGAATTAATGCAATAGATAGGATTCTTCTGAACCTTTTTAAATCCCATTTCTATTGCGGTAAAATCCCTATCTATTTTAATGGGTGTACCAAATCCCGCGCCAGCACCTAAAGGTGACTGGTCAATTATTTCCATAACAGATCTAATGTATTTCTTATTGTCTCTCATAGAATCAATCCAGCATTCAGACCAAGTTTTTATATCAGTTGGCATTGCTTGACGTGTATGCGTGTATCCTGGAATTTTTATTCTACCATATTTTTTTATGAAATTCTTTAGCGTAAGGATAAAGCTATCAATGAGATTATTTATTTCCTTTATTTTATCTTTGTAATAAAGTCGTAAGGCTGTCAATACCTGATCATTTCTTGATCGGAATGTATGTATTTTTTTACCTGTATCCCCGAGTTTATTAGTTAAATAGTTTTCAATTGCTGTATGACAATCTTCTTCTTCCTGTTTAATTATGAACTTTCCTTCTTTATGTAACTCAATTATTTTTTGAAGTTCTTTTATAGTCTTCTCTAACTCCTTTTCTGTTAAAATGCCTAATTTTTTTAACATTTTTGCATGTGCAATGGAAGCAGTGCAATCATAAGGTAGTATTTCAAGATCGATTAAGTAATCATTACCGACAGTAAACTCAAGAATATTTTTATCAATTGTCCTATCAATGTCCCACAATTTATTTGAACCTTTTTCTCCATTCATAGGGATCCCTTTTCTTTAGAACTAAATTATGAGCTTTTAATCTAATTGCATTTATATTTATAAAGCCTGTTGAATCAAAGGGATTGAAGCCTCCTTCAACCTCCATACTTGAAAGGTCCTGATCATATAGAGATGTAGGAGATTTCCTCCCGATAATTATTGCATTACCTTTGTAAAGTTTTACAGTTACAATACCATCAATTTCTTCCTGTGCTTTTTCAAAAGCTGCCATTAGAAAATCCATTTCAGGAGAGAACCAGTATCCATTATAGATGAGTTCAGAAAATTTTGGTATTAACATATCTCTTAGATGCATCACCTCTTTATCCATTGCAATTCCTTCGATGTCCTCGTGTGCTTTCCATAGTATTGTCGCTCCGGGTGTTTCATAAACACCTCTGGATTTAATGCCAATATACCTATTTTCTACCATATCGACAACACCAATACCATGTTTTGAACCGAGTTCATTTAAGTACATAAACAATTCAAGTGGGTCAGTTTTTACTACATTATCTTTTCTGTTTACAACTTTAATCGGGTACCCATCTTTAAAATGAATTTCTATAATGTCTTCCTCATCAGGTGTATCTTTCAACAGGCGTGTTCTTGTGAATAAGTTATCAGGAGGAGGAAGGTCAGGGTCCTCCAGTATGCCAGCTTCGTGACTTATATGCATGAGATTTTCGTCTTCGCTATAGGGCTTTTCTTTCGTAGCCTTCACTGGAATGTTATATTTCTTGGCGAATTTTATCAAATCTGATCTTCCTTTAAATTGGTTTAGAAATTCTTCATCCCTCCAGGGCGCAATAACTTTTATATCTGGTTTTAAGGCATAGTAGGTGAGTTCGAATCTTACTTGATCATTGCCTTTGCCAGTAGCACCATGTGCGACATATTCTGCATTTTCTTTTTCTGCAATTTCCACCTGTTTTTTAGCTAAAACTGGTCTCGCCAGGGAAGTACCCAATAGGTATCTTCTCTCATAACAAGCATTTCCTCTAAGTGCGGGGAATATATAGTCCGTTACAAATTCCCTCCTTAAATCTTCAACATAAACTTTACTTGCGCCTGTATGTAGTGCCTTGTTTTTTACTTCATCCATATTATCATTTTGACCTACATTTCCAATAAAGCAAATAACCTCATATCCCTTTAGAATTAACCATTTTAGTATGACTGAAGTATCAAGACCTCCACTATATGCTAACACTACTTTTTTATTGGGCTCACCGGGCATATGTCAAACCTCCTTTTTAAAGTCTTTTAAATTAATTATAACAGCCTCTTCATCACAAAAATTTGGATATTTCGGGCAATTTATACAATCTTTCCAGATTTTATATGGTAATTCTTCTTTTTTTATTTCCTTAAATCCAAGTTTTTTGAAAAAACCCACCTGCATAGTCAATGCAAAAACCTTTTCTACACCAATTTCCTCAGCCATGTGTAATAGGTGTGTAACAATTCTTGCTCCTCTACCGTTTTTATGATATGCAGGATCCACAGCTAATGATCTTACTTCTGCCATATCAGCCCAATGTACTCTTAATGCACCGCACCCAACAATTTTACCATCTGCTTCCACTACAATGTAATTGCGAATATGTTCATATACATATGCTTTTGAAACTCCGAGCATTATACCTTTTTGCGCAAAAATATTTATTAAATTTACTATTGCGTCTACATCCTTTACTTTTGCTTCTCTTATCATTGTTTTCCCTCACGTTGTTATCACTTTAGTGAATATTTCAATTGCCTCATCAATCTGCTCTTTTGTTGTGATTAGTGGAGGTAACATCCTTGCTGTACTATTACAGCTTTTGCAGATAAACAATCCATTTTCAATGCATTTATTTACAAGTTCTGTAGGATCTTCATTTAGCTGAATTCCGACCATAAAACCTCTACCTCTAACTTCAACTATTTTATCTGTTTTTTCTTTGACCTTATTCAGTCTCTTCATTAAGTATTCACCGTTGACTTTTACGTTTTCCAGTAATGATTGATTTGAGATCTTTTTAATAATCTCTACCGCTACAGCGGTAATTACAGGATTTCCACCGAAAGTTGATCCATGGTCACCTGGTTTAATATTTTCCGCTATTCTGTTCGTTGTTAGTGTGACGCCGATTGGTAATCCTCCACCTAAGGGTTTGGCAATTGTCATGATATCAGGTTCAATTTCGTAATACTCGTATGCATTAAAATATCCAGTCCGACCCAATCCACATTGAATCTCATCGAATATCAGTAGAAAATTGTGTTTTGTAGAGAGTTCTTTAATCTCTTGTATGAATTCTTTAGTGGCAGGGTGTATACCACCTTCTCCCTGTATCGGTTCTATCAGGATAGCACATGTTTTTTCACTAATGAGCTCTTTAACAGAGTTAATATTGTTCATTTCGGCAAATTTTATACCGGGAACAAGGGGTTTATAACCTATCCAGTAATTTTCATTACCGGTTGCAGATAAAGCACCATAGCTTCTTCCATGAAATGAGTTCTTGAAACAAATGAATTCATAACATTCTTCGCCTTTATTTGCGTATGCCCATTTTCTGGCAAATTTCAAGGCTGTTTCAACCGCTTCAGCACCGCTGTTTACAAAGAAAACCTTGTCTGCAAATGTTTTTTCTGTCAGCAACTTAGCAAGTTCAATATGAGGTCTGGAATGGTATAAGTTGGAGCAGTGCCATAACTGATTCAACTGTTCGACAGCCTTATTGATCAAGTCCTTATCACTATGCCCTAAGGAAGAAACAGCAACACTCGAGATGAAATCAATATATCTTCTCCCTTTTGAATCATACAGATAAATCCCATCACCACGTTCTATTAAAATATTAGGTCGATGATATGATTGAATTAATACCTCGTTTGATAATTGAATCCATTGATTATCAGCCATTTTAATACCTCCTCTTTTTATTACGGTTAATTCTTTCTTTTTGTTTTCTAAAATATTTATTAGGGTTGACCTCCCTGCCCAATTTGTAATAATAACTTTTTCAACACCTTTTTGTATGCAATTTGCACTAGATTTTAATTTTACAGCCATACCTCCCGTAGCAATTTCTTTTTTAATTAATTGGTGAATGTTTTCTATATTTAAGGAATTTATAAGTTTACCATTTACATAGACTCCAGAAACATCTGAAATGAAGATTAAAACTTTAGCTTTGATAGCTGTCGCAATGGCGTATGCAACCTCGTCGGCATTTACGTTGAATCTTTTATTATGGGAGTTCATACAAATGGGGGAGACAACAGGTATAATTCCTTTATCAAGGTAATTTAGAAGTATCTCCTTTTTTGTATTTACAATTTTACCTACTCTTGATTTTGTTATACCATCGAAGACAACTGGCTCAATTTCAAATAAATTGTTGTTTTCTCCAGAAAGTCCTATGACATTGATACCATCATTCTGAAACTTATGTATAATGTTCTTATTAATTTTATTGGTAATTACATTATCAATTATGTCAATTTCTTTATCTGTGGTTATTCTCAACCCACCAGAAAATTTTGATTCTATCCCACAATTTTTTAGCTGTTTTGTAATTTCCTTACCTCCACCGTGGACAAGGATAAATCTGAATCTATCTTTTAGTTTTAAAATATTCCACGATAATTCATCTATAGTTTTCTTTCTATCTAATACTGCTCCCCCTATTTTTATAACAACGCTATCTTTTACAATAGACATAGGGTTTCCTCCATACCAAAGATTATGTTAAAATTTTGTATCGCTTGACCACTGGCTCCTTTTACCAGGTTATCTATGGTTGAAACTATTGTAATATACGGTGAATTCTCAACTTTAATTACATGGATAAAACAATAATTTGTATATATAACGTCTTTTAGTGAAGGATATATATCTTTTTTTAGTTTTATGAAAATCTCATTTGAATAATATTTTTCATAGGCTAAGTATATCTCTTCAATGCTGGTATCTTTTTTCAATTTGCAGTATATATTTGATAGGATACCTCGATTAACCGGTATTATCTGAGGATTGAAAATGATCTGAGCCTTTTTATTTGTAAGAAGCTCTATTTTCTCCTCGATTTCACCAACATGCCTGTGAATTCTACCTGCGTTATAAATGATAATATTCTCATTTATGTTAATAAAATGTGTTCTTTCTGTTGGTTTCCTTCCGGTTCCTGAGCATCCAGATTTTGAATCGACTATGATAGTAGATGATTCTATTATATCTTCTTTTAATAAAGGTATTATCCCGAGTAGGATTGAGGTTGGATAGCAACCTGGATTTGCTACTATTTTTGCATTTTTTATCTGATTTCTGAAAAATTCAGGCAGACCATACGCGGTGTAACTGGTATAATCTTTTAATGGATTTTCTATACCGTACCATTTCTTATAAGATTCAGGTTCGGAGAACCTATAATCAGCGCCAAGGTCAATTATTTTCGTGTTTCTATCAATATATTTGAAGATATATTTAAAACTTTGTCCTGCCGGTAAACATAAAAATACAGCATCGACTTCAGGAAGTGTATCAACATCATTATCTGTAATTATAAGATCTGACCATCTGAAAAGAGTAGGATAAATTTCACCTAAGGATTTGCCTTTATAACTGTTTGACGTGGCAAATTTTAGATCTACTTTTTCGTTATGTTGTAGTCTCTTTAACAATTCTTCTCCCGTGTAACCTGAAACTCCAAAAATTCCTGTTCTTATATTCATTTTAGTCTCCTTATATAAAGAACTCACATCGGGTCCTTTTCCCACCTGTAATTATACTAATCGGTGAAAGTGGGCTCTGGACCCGTTTTAATTAGGTATTATGCTCGGCGCCTAGGGAATGGATTTATAGATGGAGTTAATAACTCTTTATTAATAAAATTTTTAATTATTTTTATGTTTTTAAAATTATAATCAGTACAATTCATCTTTAATATGATCTAAAGAACCATTATAATAATCGTCAAATTTCTTTCAATCTTAAGCAAATTCTTTTTTCAATTCAACATAAAAAATGATACAAATAATAATTCAAGATAACAATAATATTCAATTGAATATTTAAGCTAAATAAATGGATATCTTTAATTGTTAAATATAGCGTTGTCGATTTCATTCTCAGTAGATGCTATTATAATAGCTCCTGTGCTATCGCTCCATACATTAGTTGAGGTCCTTATCATATCAAGTATTCTGTCAACTGCAAGTATAATGCCTATTCCCTCTGTTGGAAGTCCAACAGATCTGAGAACTATCACAAGCATTACAAGTCCTGCCATTGGAATACCCGCTGCACCAATGGAGGCGAGTAAGGCAGTAAAAATAACGATAAATTGTTGTCCGAATGAAAGGTCTACTCCATATACCTGGGATATAAAAATTGCCGCGCTACACTCATATAAAGCTGTTCCGTCCATATTAATAGTAGCACCAAGAGGAAATACAAAGCTTGAAATTTTGTTAGATATACCTGAGTTTACCTCCGCACATTCTAAAGTTAAAGGCAGTGTAGCAGAGGAAGAAGCAGTAGAAAAGGCTGTTAAGAGTGCTGGAGCCATATTTGCCATGTGTTTATAGGGGTTTAGCTTTGTTAGAATATAGATAAAAAGTGGCAGAGATACGAAGTAGTGAATTAAAAGACCTGTTAGAACTGTTAAAAAGTATTTTCCCAGATTAGCAAAGATATCAAGACCGGTTGTACTGACAATCTTAGCAACAATACCAAATATACCAATGGGAGCCAGCCTGAGGATGAACTCTGTTATTTTCATCATCAGCTCAAATGCCGACTCAAGAATACGTGATAATAATATCCTGCTTCTTGTAGCTGCCCTAGATATAAAAAAACCTATGATAATTGAAAATATTATTACAGGTAGCATGTCTCCTTTCGCGAATGACTCAAATATGTTTGGTGGAAACATCCTGACGATTATGTCGCGTAGAGAAATAGCCTCTATATTGAGATTTTCAACCGGTTTAAGTAGAGTAGATAAATTGGAACCAGTGCCTGGTTTTATTATGTTTGTTAAAGTCAAACCGGTTATGATAGCAACAAGACTTGATATAAGATAATAAGCGACTGTTTTTAGCCCAAGTCTACCAAGATTTTTGGAATTACTCAGACTGATTACGCCTGTAGAAATTGAAGTAAATATTAGTGGCACAGTGATTAATTTTAACAGATTTAAGAATATTGTCCCTATAACATCGGCGGTTCCGTAAATGTACTTTTTGAAAACGAGACCAGCGGCTGTTCCGAGTATTATGCTTAATATTATATATAGTGGTAACCTGAATTTTCGACTAATCTTTGGTAATTTCATTGTCAAATCTCATTACAGGCAGAAATATTCAAGAAAATAGGGGAGAAATTCAAGGAATTTTTAATATCTAATTTTTTGAATTATTTAGCCCATATTTAACTGATTTTAAAGATCGTATTTTTCCTTATAAATTATTTATCTAAATTCTGAAGATTTTTTATAAATCTCACCTCTTAATTTTTCTCCTGCACCCTGGGAATTATTCTATAAACCGTTATAAATACAGTCCTATAATCTATTTGGAATATTTTTATAAATAACTCTTTCATGATTTTATAAAATTCCTTTAGTTTTTTGTAATATCATAGCTGTATCTATTTATGAATTTCGAAACCTCATCGGTTGTTTTGTGGTATCTTTTGTGTTTAATACACCAGTATTTTTCTCGAACCAGTTTTTTTGGACATCCAAAGTCGTGATGAGTTATTAATCTTGCTAATCGTGCAGATTTCAATAAGATGATTTTTAGAACTTTGATATAACATTTTTAGTTGTTCATAATAATTGTGAAATTAAAATTCCAATCTGACTGGTTTAGATATAACCAAATCATTGAAAAACTCAATTGTATTTTTACTTTTAAATTCTGAACGTTCTAAACGTGAAAACAAATATTCTCTGATGTTTTCAAAATTTCAATTCCTTAAATTCAATTGATTTTGTATAGTAAATTTTATGAAAGATTTTATTATAATTATCCCTGCGTACAATTCATCGAATACCATTGAAAAATTGCTTACAACGATAAAGAGTTTGTATAGGGGGATTGATATTGTGGTTATTGATGATGGTTCGCGCGATTATACGGTAAAAGTTCTTGAGAAATTTAAAAATGTTGATGTGCTTAGAAACAAAGTCAATAGAGGAAAAGGTTATTCATTAAAAAAGGGATTGTTATATGCAAAAAAGATGGGTTACAGGTATGCGATTACCATTGATTCAGATTTACAGCATCCTCCAGAAAAAATTGGTGAATTTATAAAAGCAAATAATGGAGGGGATTATGAATTTGTTTCTGGTTGGAGGGATTTTAGTCCTAAAATAATGCCTTTTCATCGAATTTTGTCAAATACAATAACATCATTACTAATTTCTTTGAGGACAGGCAAAAGGATTCATGATAGTCAATGTGGATTTCGGCTTTATAAATTGGAAAATTTTAAGATTGGATATTATAAAGAAAATGGGTTCCAGTTTGAGAGTGAGTATTTGATAAGAACCCTATTAAAACCTGATATTAACTTTCGTGAGATAAAAATTCCAACGATATATAGTAGGGGTAGTAAAAGCAGTATAAATAACCTTCTTGACACAATCAAATTTACTATGTTATTTTTCAGGAGCTATTTATGGTAGAAGGACAAGCTTTAAATGAAATATTAAAAATTATAGCAATTACATTTGTTCCGGCATTAGAGCTCAGAGCTTCGATTCCTTTTGGAATATTCTCCACGAGCTACACATGGATTGAAGTATTTATAATTTCAATAGTTGCCAATATTATTCTTGGAGTTTTTGTTTTTGTTATCCTCGATTATTTTGTTAATATAGTTACAAAAGTCCCTTTTTTCGATAAAATATGGGATTTGTATGTCAAAAAAACACAGAAGCGGATAGAGAAAGGTGTGAATAAATATGGAGAGTGGGCAGTTGCAGTATTTATTGGGATACCATTGCCAGGGAGTGGAGTTTATACCGGTGCACTTGCTTCTTATTTAATTGGTTTAAAATTAAAAAAATTCCTTATAGCAAATGTAATTGGAGTATTAATAGCTGGAATCCTTGTAACAGTGGCATGCCTTACAGGTATAGAGGCATTTAAGATTTTTATAAAGAATTATTAGAAATGTGCTGTAATTTTTATGTTTGATCCTATAGAAAAAGCTGAAGAGATATGCTCTATTGTTGTAGATGATAATAAAAGAAAATATTATCGTATCAGTAGAGCAGGTCGATTTTACGGTGGAATAGCCACATGCGATTGTGTTGGTTGTAATCTGGACTGTGTATTTTGCTGGAGTAATTATCCCAGAAATAATCCTAAAAAATGTGGCAGGTTTTATAATCCGGAGAGTATATTCCAATCCCTGGTTTCAACTGCAAGAAGATATGGTTATAGACAACTTAGGATAAGTGGTAATGAAATAACTATTTCAAAGAAACACCTGATTGAGCTTCTAAAAATAGTGAACAATACAAATTATATTTTTATTCTTGAAACCAATGGAACGTTAATTGATGAAGATTATGCAAGGGAGTTAAAGATATTTAAAAATTTGAGGGTCCGTGTATCATTTAAAGGGACAAATAGGGATGAGTTTGCTTTACTGACAGGAGCAAATCCCAGTGGATTCGACAGACAATTATTGGCACTGGAGAATCTTTATAAAAATAAAATATCATGCTGGGCAAGCGTGGTGATATCTTTTAGCACCGAAGAGAATGTAAAAAATTTTAAAAAGTTAATAGGTAATGTATCAAAATTTTTAGCTGAAAGAATAGAGTATGAAATGATCTTCATTCTCCCTCATGTAAAGAAAAGATTAGAGGAAAAAGGGATTGAACCAATTATTTACGAAAATACTATACTAAATAATGGCATTGCTAAGTAAATGCCCGATATGCAATAAAGAAGCCATTATTTCAAAAAATTTATTTGCCTGTGTCGATTGCATCAGGTTAAATAGAAATAATGTAATTGATAAAATACTGGAAATACACAGAAAGTCCCGTAGGGTTTTTAGTCTACCAGAAAAAGTACCTGTAGATGGTACTGTTAATTGCGGTATATGTGGTAACAATTGCAAAATGAAAGAAGGGGAGTACGGCTTTTGTGGATTGAGAAAGAATGTAGATGGGAAACTAGTTCATGAGGCGGGAGATAAAAATAATGGATACTTGAATTGGTATTATGATATTTTACCGACAAATTGTGTTGCAGATTGGGTTTGTGAGGGATCAAAAAATCCCGGTAAAAAGAATTTGGCAGTCTTTTATAGAAGTTGTTCCTTCAATTGCCTATTCTGTCAAAACTGGCACTTCAGGGAATATAAATCAGCCAGTAAAGTATCTGATAAACAATTAGCAAGTTTTATAGACGAAAATACTTTTTGCATTTGCTATTTTGGGGGTGATCCATCGACTCAGATATTTCATGCCGTGTCAACCTCTGAAAAGGCAATAGCTAAAAAGAAGGATGTTAGAATATGCTGGGAAACAAATGGTAATATTTCGAACGCTTATATTGATGATATGATTCGGTTAAGCCTGGATAGTGGGGGGATAATTAAATTTGATTTAAAAACTTTTGATGAAAGATTGAACATTGCTCTTTGCGGTGTAACAAATAAGAATACATTAAGAAATTTTGAATATGTGGCAGATTATATAGACAGGCGAGCTAATCCACCACTGCTGGTAGCAAGTACTTTGCTTGTACCCGGTTATATAGATGAAAAAGAAGTGTTTAAAATTGCAAAGTTTATCGCCAGAATTGATAAAAATATACCCTACATTCTCCTTGCTTTCTATCCAACATTTTTCTTATCAGATTTACCGCGAACACCTAAGAAATTGGCTGATAACTGTTATCGAGTGTCGATAGAGGCAGGATTGGTAAATGTAAGAATAGGGAATATTCACCTTTTATGGTAAAGTTCAGTTCTAAGAATTTCGCGCTTTTTATTAAAAGTGAACTATAACTATTATTTTTAAATACTCTATTGTGAATAAATTTTATTTAACATTGGTTTATAACAGCATAAATATATGGTTGAATAATTAATTCATAATTTTTATGTTAGTGTCGGGAAAGGAAGAACATGATTCAGAAACCTTTAGATTTATTAAAACTAATCCCACCTAAATATTTAAAAGTAACAAGCAATCTTACTCTTAATCTACTGGACTTCATAAGTATTAGTAAAATTATTCGCAAAAAAGAAAAGAGGATTTTAAATAATGTAAAAAAACTACATCGAGTACTTGTAGTAGCAGATTACAATATAGGTGATTCTTTATTAATTCTACCTGCTGTAGGGACTTTAAAGTATTATTTAAAAGATGTCGAAATCGATTATATTTTCAACGAAGGTGTTGAAAGTCTTATTGGTAAAATTCCATTTATATCTAATATATTCCCGATATTTAGTAGCAGTGTTGATTTTTCATACAAAAATTTAAATAGATTAATAAGTGTAATCAAAAATAAAGGGTATGACGTTATTTTTAATTTCTGCCCATTTTTTAATGAGAACCATTTTAAAAATATTGAAATACCTATATTGTATCCATGGAGGTTGATTTTCGAAATATTAGAGTCTTACCATCGTGGTGACAGAACTCATATTTCATATAGAATTGTCGAATATATTAAAGATATAATTTATCTATTAAGAAATAGTATTAAAATAAATGATTTAAAAGATTATAAGCCAGAGATGAAGTTGTATATCGATGAGGACACTATTTGTAAATCCAGAGAATTTTTAAGGGCTAATGGATTGGATTTATCAAGAAACATAATCTTTATCCATCCTGATTCATCAAGTAAATATACATTTATCAATGGAGATTTTTATAAAAAGCTAATATATAGGCTATCATGTAATGATAAGGTTGGGGGTATAATTCTCGGTCCGACATATAATTTCAGAAATATTAATAGGAGAATTTGTCATTACCTTAAAACTAAATATCGAAATAAGGTCATATATTTCCCTGAAGATGCTTCTATTGAATTTTTTGCAGCTCTGGTGGATTGCTGCTCTGTATATATAGGACTTGATACAGGACCAATTCATATTGTAGCTGCAAAGAAGTTTGGTTATAATAAGAAAACACCTTTGAATAATAGAACTGCTATCGTAGGACTTTACAAAGCCTCGGATTCAAGGATTTATGGATATGATTCATTTTCAAATTTACATATAGATTCTTATCAGAATGCACCAGCCAGAGTTTTTGAAGCAAAACCAAGATGTAAAAGTATTAGCTGTACGTTGCAGAAAATTATTAGAACCTGCAAATATAATTATTGTGATAGGTTATTAGATGCCGATAAGGTGTATATTTACATTAAAAATATATTGGATAAATATGATAAAAATGTTCTATATCAGGGAAATTCGGAATTATTTAGGCAAATATTACACAAGCATATAGTTTTGGATGAAGGTTGCATCTCAAATATTGAAAAATAATTCACTGGATAGATTTAGTTTCATAATCGGTATATCGTTATTCGTAGTGATTGCTATTGTTTTATCATTGATATTTATTTTTGATAGAATAATGTTCTTGAAAGTTATGGGTGTAATTACTGCGTCGATAGTTGGTGGGAGAATCACCGCTATTGTGGTAGGTATAGAATTAAAATTATATAATATTGTAATATGTATAGTTTTATTTCTGGTAAATGTTACATTTTTATTAATATTATACCCTTTTATAACGCACTTTCATGAAAATGTAATTGAGAGGAAATTTTTAAAAAATATTCTTAATCTCTCATATGAAAAAGCTAAAAAAGAGAAAAATAAATGGTCAAAAATTGGTACTTTTTCTGTTCCTGTGTTCATCTGGCTTCCTTTTCCATTGACAGGGGCAATAGCGGGTTCATTTCTGGGATTATTTCTTGGAATGAAAAAGGATATTTTATTGATCACGGTAATTGTATCAATGCTAGTGGGCATACTAAGTTGGACATTTGGTTTTGAATACTTTGTCAATATAATAGGCCCTACTGGTAAGATAGTTACATATGTAATTATAGCTTTATTGTTGATATTCACATTTATCGACAGGTTATTAAATGGCAAAAAGAATTTTAAGCAAAACTGAAGGTAATAATATAAAAACGGTATTAATACTCACAATTCCGCGTAGTGGTTCTTCACTGCTCGCTGGTATTCTGCATCGTTTGGGTATTCCAATGGGAAATCCGTTTGATCTTTCTAAGGGAAAACACTTAAACAAATATGGTTGTTATGAAGATCAGGAGTTTCAGCGAATAAATTTAAATATACTTTTTGAATCAGGATTATTGCTTGATTTAACGAAAAGGCTCGACATTAATGAGGATTTACTTGAAAGAAAAGTACAAAAGTATAATGATAGAATAAAAAATTTTATTAGAAGTCGCAAAAAAGAAATATGGGGTTTTAAAGATCCCGCATTGTCTTATATCGTTCCTTATGTCCATCAGCTTTTTGAAAATCCCTATTACATCCATTTAAAAAGGGACATTGCCGATACGGCTGCTTCGCTTTATAAAACCTCGAGGTTTAGATATTGGTTGCCAGAGTTAAAAGAAAAATTTCCTCTTTTTAGCTGGAGGAATAGATTTCTACTTATTCCTACGGCTATTTTTTTATTATTCAGAAAGTTCAGGGAGTATAAAGGTATTGATACCTATTACGAAGTTGTAAAAAAAGGGCATGAAAGGATTGAGAAATTTCTGGCTGACAAAAAATATATTGAAATACATATAGAAAATCTTCTTAGAAATCCAAGGCACATGTTGAATGTTATAATTGATTTCCTCGAGATATCTCCAACTGAGGACCAGATCAATGAAGCATTGAATTTTATTAATCCAGATATTTTGGGGAATTATCAAGCAAAATATAAGAGTTTAGAATATCACTAATTGAAATGATATTCCGTTAAGGTAATATAGTATGAAAAAATAGTTTAATTAAAATCCAGTCAATCTTCAAATTTAAAGCCAATATTTTTATTATAAAATTTTGGCCATATATAAATCTCATATATTCCAGGGCAAAAAATTCGTTCTTTATTTCAGGTAGTAATAATATTTCTTAAATAGATCATATGTCAAGTTGTATCCTTTTTTAAAATTCATCAATAAATGGTAGAAAATAATATTTTACTCTTCCTCATACTTTATTCAAGTATTTATTCTTCGTACCTTAAGAACAAGATAAAAAGTATTTATCAGGAAAATTTAGCAAACGGGGCGTATTATTTTAACACTTTTTGAGCTATTTGAATAACACAGTTCGGATAGATCATTAAAAATACTATTAGATTATTACTATAACCCATGCTATTTTATTTAATCTATTTAATTTTCATATCAAAAATAAAATTATAAATTAATATTTTGTTAAAATGGAGGAGAGGATGAGAATCGATAGTTATAAGTTTGGTGAAATAATTATTGAAGGAGTGAAATATAATCACGATGTAATAATCTTTCCTGATAAGGTAAAGAGCAACTGGTGGAGAAAGAATGGACATAATCTATGTGATGAGGATATCAAAGAAATTTTGGACTATAAACCTGATGTATTGATTATAGGCAAAGGTAAATATGGAATAATGAGAGTCCCCGATGAACTTATTAAGAAGTTAAAAGGAATGGGAATAGATGTAATTGTAGCTAATACTGATAAGGCTGTCGTATTATATAATGAATCTAAAGTTGAGGAAAAAGTTGGAGCTTTTCATTTAACATGCTAATGCTATAGCATAGCTAAATAATAATAAAGTATTACTATATTAATTAAGGATTGAATTACTGTATAATTTCGAAACTTTTGTCATTAATAGGATAAAAAATCGCTTGGTTTTTAATTACAGGTTTGATTGCTTTAATTGAATATTATATCTAAATTTTATGACGAAATGACAGACTTTAGACTTGTAACAGACTTAAAACCAACAGGGGATCAACCTCAAGCAATAGAAAAATTAACAGGGGGCGTATTACGCGGTGAAAAGTATCAGACTCTGCTTGGAGTTACCGGTAGTGGTAAGACTTTTACGATGGCACACGTTATACAAAATGTTAACAAACCAACTCTGGTTATTTCACATAATAAAACCTTAGCGGCACAGCTTTATGGGGAATTTAAATCCTTCTTTCCTGAAAATGCTGTAGAGTACTTTATCAGTTATTATGACTATTATCAGCCGGAAGCATATCTCCCTGTTACTGATACATATATTGAGAAAGATTCTTCTATTAATGAAGAAATAGATAAACTTCGCCTGAAAGCAACCAGCTCATTGATATCACGACGGGATGTAATTGTAGTGGCAAGTGTTTCCTGTATTTATGGTATTGGTTCACCTGAGGAATATAAAAAATTTATAGTAATGATAAAAAAGGGAGAAAAAATAGATATAAGATGGCTTATAAGTAAACTGGTGGATATATATTATTCAAGAAATGATCAGGTGTTAGAAAGGGGAAATTTTAGTTTGAAAGGTGATGTGCTGGAAATCTTCCCTGCATATGAAGATTATGCATTCAGAATAGAATTTTTTGGGGATTACATTGATAGAATATGCTCAATAAATCCAGTTACCCGAAATATATTAAAAGAGCATGATAATATTGTAATATATCCGGCAAAACATTTCATTACATCAGAAGATAGGCTTGAGATTGCACTGAGGTCTATCGAGCGTGAACTTGAGGAAAGATTAAAAGAGCTGCGTGATGCTGGCAAGTTACTAGAAGCTCAGAGATTGGAGCAGAGAACAAGATTTGATATCGAAATGATAAGAGAAGTAGGATATTGTTCTGGTATTGAGAATTACTCCAGGCACTTTTCAGGCAGGAAACCAGGGGAGAGACCATATACATTAATAGATTTTTTCCCTGATGATTACCTTTTGTTCATTGACGAGTCCCATGTTACTATTCCGCAATTAAGAGGTATGTACAATGGTGATAGGTCCAGAAAAGAGACTCTGGTAGAATATGGTTTTAGGCTTCCATCTGCACTTGATAACAGACCTCTGAAATTTGAAGAATTTGAACAGCTTATTAATCAGGTGATATTTGTTTCTGCTACTCCTGGCGATTATGAACTTGAGAAATGTAATGGGATTGTTGTAGAGCAAATAATAAGACCTACAGGGTTGCTTGAACCAGAGATTAAGGTAAAGCCAACTGAGAACCAAGTAGATGATTTAATAGATGAGATTGTCGAAGTTACAAAGCGGAACGAAAGGGTACTTGTAACAACCCTGACGAAGAAAATGGCTGAAGACCTCGCTGATTATCTTCAAGGGTTGGGTCTACGCGTCAGATATTTGCATTCAGAAATCGATGCTCTTGAAAGAGTAAGTATTCTAAGAGATTTGAGACTCGGGGAGTTTGATGTATTGGTTGGTATAAATCTGCTGAGAGAAGGACTTGATCTGCCTGAAGTATCGCTTGTTGCAATACTTGATGCCGATAAGGAAGGTTTTTTAAGATCAGAGAGATCTCTGATGCAAATTGCAGGGAGATCTGCAAGAAATGTCAATGGCAAAGTAATTTTTTATGCTGATACGATTACTGAGTCAATGAAGAAGGTAATTGATGAAACGAATAGAAGAAGAAAAATACAGGAAGAATACAATAAAAGAAACGGAATAATCCCACGATCTATTAAGAAAACAGTTGAAGAAGTATTAAAAACTACATCTGTAGCTGATGAGAAACCGCTTAAAAAGTATAAGGAGAAAAGGGCGGAATTTAGATATATGAATAAAATAGATAAAATGCAGTTGATAGATCTATTGAAAAAAGAAATGATGATTGCGGCTGATAATCTTGAATTTGAAAAAGCTGCGGAAATTAGAGATGAGATAATCAGATTAAGCAAGGAGATGTAATCATGA
The DNA here is from genome assembly GCA_017656425.1 of Candidatus Neomarinimicrobiota bacterium. NCBI lineage: Bacteria > Pseudomonadati > Fidelibacterota > Fidelibacterota bacterium. The sequence continues at coordinate 27,130 of JACDNV010000014.1, forward strand.
AAGTTCTAGTAGTTGGTAGTGGTGGGAGGGAGCATAGTATAGTTTGGAAACTATCACAGTCTCCATTGGTAGAAAAAATATATACTGCTTCTGGAAACGGCGGGACACGGATTCATGGTGAAAATATTCCAATAGATTCTGACGATATTGATTCCCTTGTTGATTTTGCAAAGAAAAATGAAATTGATCTTACTGTTGTCGGTCCAGAATTACCACTTGTTAAAGGAATCGTAGATAGATTTAGTGAAAGTGGTTTAAAAATTTTTGGTCCAACTCAAAAAGCTGCAATGCTGGAAGGTAGTAAGGTCTTTGCAAAGATTTTTATGAAGAAATATGACATTCCAACTTCGGATTTTGTCATAGTTAAAAATAAAGAAGAGGCTCTGGAAATTATTAAAAATAAAAAATATCCCTATGTTATAAAGGTTGATGGTCTTGCAGCAGGCAAAGGTGCCTTTATTATATTTAGTGACGAAGATTGTAATAATGCTATTTCCCAGATATGGGATCAAAAGGTTTTTGATGAAGCGGCTAATAAAGTTATTATAGAAGAATATTTAGATGGCGAGGAGGTATCTGTATTTGCTGTATGTGATGGTGAAAGGTATGTACTGCTACCATCAGCGCAGGATCATAAAAGGGTATATGACAATGATAAAGGTCCGAATACAGGTGGCATGGGCGCATACTCTCCGTCACCACTTGCAACAGAGAATATACTAAAAAAGGTTGAAGAAAAAATTATAAAGCCTCTTTTGAAAGGGATGATTAAAGAGGGTATTCCATATAAAGGTGTGCTTTATTGTGGTTTGATGGTCCTTGATGACGAACCTTTTGTGCTTGAATTTAACTGTCGTTTTGGCGATCCTGAAGCCCAGGTTATTCTACCCTTGATAGAATCAGATTTTGCTGAGCTAATTAGCAAAGCAGTTGATGGTAGGTTTGAGGATCTGACTTTTAATTTATCAGATAAATATGCTGTTTGTGTTGTTTTGGCTTCACAGGGATATCCAGGCAGTTATAGAAAGGGCTTTAAGATATATGGACTAAAGGAGCTTGCCAATATTAAAGATGGATATATTTTCCATGCGGCCACAAGGTACGAAAACGGAGAGTATTTAACAAATGGTGGGCGTGTTTTAGGAGTAACAGCCCTGGATGTAACATTGAAAGATGCTATAGAGAAAGCATATAAATTGGTTGAAAAAATACATTTTGAAGGGATGCATTACAGAAAAGATATAGGGGTAAAAGGATTAAAAAGATTGGGTGTAATATGAAAATATTGATAACCGGTGGTGCAGGGTTTATTGGAAGTCATGTTGCTGATGCATATATAAAAGAGGGACATGATGTTGTAATTATTGATAACCTGGTAACGGGGCAAATCGAATTTGTGAACCAAAAAGCAAAGTTTTATAAATTTGATATACGCTCCAGAGAAGCATATGATTTGATTATGGATGAAAAATTTGATGTGATAAATCATCATGCAGCACAAATTGATGTTAGAAAATCCACAGAAGACCCCAAATACGATGCAGAGGTTAATATATTAGGTTCCATCAATATCCTTGAAGCATCCAATAAGAGTGGTGTGAAGAGATTCATATTTATATCTACTGGAGGAGCTATTTATGGTGAGCAGGATTATTTCCCTGCAGATGAAGAACATCCAACCAGACCAATATCGCCGTATGGAATTGGGAAACTGACAGTGGAAAAGTATCTGTACTATTACAATCAAGTGTTCAAACTTGATTATGTGGTATTAAGGTACGCAAATGTATATGGACCAAGGCAGAACCCCCATGGTGAAGCTGGAGTAGTAGCTATATTTTGTGATAAAATGTTAAGAGGAAATAGAGCTGTTATTAATGGAGATGGGACGCAAACTCGAGATTATGTGTATGTTAAAGATGTTGTAAAAGCAAACGTTCTTGCATTGACTACTTATAAAACAAATGAGATTTATAACATAGGTACTGGAGTGGAAACCGATGTGAATACTATTTTTAAAAAGATCAGAGATGAGATCAATCCAAATATTGAAGAGTTTCATGGTCCACCTAAGCCAGGGGAACAGAAGCGAAGTGTAATTAGTTTTCACAAAGCAGAAAAATTACTTGGATGGAAGCCAGAATATTCTCTTGATGAGGGATTGAAAGAGACTGTAAGTTTTTTCAAAGAACTATATCGGCAGGAATGATTATTTTTTAATGTTTATATTTTAATATCAAAAACAATTTATAAATTTAATTTTTGATAGGGATTGATATGGATGATAAAAGGGTTGAAGAATTACAGAGGCAATTTGGAATAATTGGTGAATCAGAGGATATAAAAGAAATTATTGAGACTATAGACCAGGTAGCAAAGACAGATATAACTGTTCTTATTGTTGGAGAGAGTGGAACGGGTAAAGAGCTGGTTGCCAATGCAATTTATCGTCACAGTTTACGAAGACATAGACCGTTTATAAAGGTTAATTGTGGTGCAATACCTGCGGGGATTATCGAAAGCGAACTTTTTGGGCATGTAAAGGGATCATTTACAGGGGCAATAGAGGACAGGAAGGGTTATTTTGAAACTGCTGATGGCGGTACTATATTTCTTGACGAGGTGGGGGAGATGCCGCTAGAAACTCAGGTAAAATTTTTAAGAATTTTGGAACTCGGAGAGTTCATACCTGTGGGCGGTTCAAAAGCAAAAAAGGTTGATGTAAGAATAATTGTTGCCACGAATAAGGACCTATATGAAGAGGTAGAAAAAGGAGAATTCAGAAAAGATCTTTTTTACAGGATAAAAACTGTAACAATTGCTATACCTCCGCTGAGAAAGCATCCAGAAGATATACCCTTGCTTGTTGAAAAGTTTGCCCTTGATTTCGCAAATAGGAACAACATACCGTTTAAGGGATTTTCGCCATCAGCCATGAAAGTATTACAGGACTATAGATGGCCTGGTAATGTCAGGGAGTTAAAAAATTTTGTTGAAAGTATGATAGTCCTGCATAAAGGAGAAGTTATCACTAGTAAAGATGTAGCAAAAAGGTTATATGCTGAACAGAAGGTAATAAACGAACGGTTACCTATAAGATTAGGGAAACCCCTGGATCAAGCAGAAAGAGAATTGATACTCCACCAACTGTTTTTACTGCGTGAGGAATTACATGAAATAAAAAATATAATAGCCTCTGGTAGTATCCCAAAAGAGTATGTGTCAAGGGAAATAAGGAGTCTTCCGGCACCAATTGATAACAAAAAAGAGCTTATAGTTGAGGATGAAATATTAACGGGCGAAGGAATTGAAAAAGAAGCTGAGACACCATCTATTAATCCTGATAAAATTGGTAAAATATCTCTTGAAGAGATTGAGAAAGAATTGATAGAGCAGACATTGAAAAAGTTTAATTACCAGAAAAGAAAAACTGCCAATGTTCTGAAAATAAGTGAAAGAACTTTATATAGAAAAATAAAAGAATATGGATTAACTGATGAGGAATAAGAAAGTTTATTTATTAGGCATTATTTTTATATTAATAAATAGTCAGTCATGCTGGTATTATTCTTTCAAAGGGACGATCCCACCACATATTAAAAGTATAGCTATACAAACTTTTGATAATCAAACAGGAGAATTTAATATTGAACAGGATATAACAGAAAAAGTTAGAAGATATTTTATTCAGGAAAATATTTTAAAAGTTAGAGATGAGGACAATTCAGATTCAATTTTATCAGGAAGAATCGTAAGTATAAGAGATGAACCTTTAATTTATGAAGATACTCCCCAGGGAGAAGAAGTAACAGAATATAGATTAACAATTAGTTTGAGTATAGAATGGTATGATAGGATAAATGATAAAGTATTACTAAAAAAGCAGTTTAGTAAATATGCTGACTATGATCCATCTGGATTGACCGAGAATACTCGAGAAAAAGCCATTGAATCTGCAGTAATGCAGATATGTGAAGATATTATGAATAATATTCTTGGTATATGGTAAAAAAGGAGAAAAAGTTGAAGTGGGTTTATATAGCAGAAATTCAAAAGTATGAAGGACAGGAGGTTACCCTTAAGGGATGGCTCTATAACAAAAGATCAAGTGGGAAAATATGGTTTTTGATCATTAGAGATGGGACGGGTTTTATACAGGGAGTTGTCGCAAAAAATGATGTGGATGAGGAAACATTCAACCTGTACGATAAAATAGGTCAGGAGTCATCTATAGTTGTTAGTGGTATTGTACATAAAGATGCGAGAGCACCAGGTGGTTATGAAATTATAGTGAAAAACATTAATGTTGTCCAGGCTGTTCATGATTATCCCATCTCTCTAAAGGAGCATGGAATAGATTTTCTTATGGAAAGAAGGCATCTCTGGATAAGAAGTCCTAAACAGGTTGCTATTTTAATGATCAGGCATACTGTTGTAAAGGCATGTAGAGATTTCTTTGATTCTCGTGGATTTATTCTCGCTGATACTCCGATATTTACTCCGAGTGCCTGCGAAGGTACTACTACGCTGTTTGAAACAGAATATTTTGGGCGAAAAGCGTATTTAACTCAGAGTGGACAATTATATAATGAAGCAACTGCTGCTGCCCTTGGTAAAGTATACTGCTTTGGACCTACATTTAGGGCTGAAAAGTCAAAAACTAGAAGACATCTGACGGAATTTTGGATGGTAGAACCTGAAATTGCATGGTATGACTTAGAAGATAATATGAAGCTTGCAGAGGAGTTTGTAACGTATATTGTTAAAGCAGTTTTAAAAGAACGCCAAAGAGAACTGAAGACACTTCAAAGAGATACTACATTGCTCGAAAAAGTTGAACCGCCGTTTCCGAGAATTACTTATGATGAGGCGGTTGACATCTTGAAGAAAAATGGAATAGATTTTGAATGGGGTAGTGACTTTGGTGGAACCGATGAAACCATGATATCAGAACAATTTGAAAAGCCTGTGATGGTACATAGATTCCCTGCGAAGATAAAGGCTTTTTACATGAAAAGAGAACCTGAAAATCCAGAACTGGCTCTTGGCGTTGATGTACTTGCTCCAGAAGGGTATGGTGAAATAATAGGTGGTGGTCAAAGGGAAGAAAATTATGAAGTATTGAGAGAAAGAATTAAGGAGTATAATTTGCCAGAGGAAGCATTTAAATGGTATCTTGATTTGAGAAAATTTGGAAGTGTTCCACACTCGGGATTTGGAATGGGAATAGAGAGAGCAGTTGCATGGATATGCGGATTGAAGCATATTAGAGAGACCATACCATTTCCAAGGACAATTTATAGGTTGGAGCCATGAAACAGAAGATAATCGCTGTTTTTGGTGGAAGAGAGTGTAGCGAAGATATGTATAGAGTGGCATTTGATGTTGGTAAAGAAATAGCACTTTGTGGAGCAGTTTTAGTCTGTGGTGGGAAGACCGGGATCATGGAAGCTGTTTGTAAGGGGGCATTTGAGCAAGGTGGAATGACAATTGGTATTATTCCTGATAATGATAAATCATTTGCTAATGACTATGTAAGGATACCCATTGTAACTGGAATGGGTTCAGGAAGAAATATTATAATCGTTAGAACTTGCGATAGTGCTATCGCAATCGATGGTAGTTATGGGACGTTATCGGAGATTGCTCTGGCATTGAATAATGGTAAACCTGTTATCTCTTTAAATAGTTGGGATATAGAGGGTGTAATTAGAGCAAGTAGCCCCGGAGAAGCGGTGAAAAAAGCATTGGAGCTTGCCGTATGAAGAAAATACATGCTAAAATATTAGTATCCGGTCTTGTGCAGGGTGTAGGATATAGATATTTTACATACAATAAAGCATATGAATATGGTCTTACCGGTTATGTAAAAAATTTACCAAATGGTGATGTATTAGTCGAAGTAGAGGGAGATGAAGGCATGATAGATGAATTTATTAAAGAACTTAGAATTGGTCCTATGACTGCACATGTCAGAGACATTGTCGTAGAAAAGTCAAAATATGTCATTGGGTATGATAAATTTGATATAGCATTTTAGGCTGCATATGAAGATAAGAATAGGACTTGTACAACTTAATCCCAATATCGGAGCTTTTGATACCAACTATAAAAAAATATTAAACTTTATTCGGAAAGCAGAAGAAAGATATATAGACATTCTGATCTTTCCTGAGATGGTTATAACAGGATATCCTCCTCAGGATTTACTTTTCAACAGATCGTTTGTGGATAAAAATTTAGAGTGTTTGAACAAAGTAGCAAAAGAAGTATCAGAAAAATTATATGTAATTATTGGATTTGTAGATAAAAAAGATGGGAAACTATATAATTCTGCTGCCGTTTTGAATAACGGAAAAATTTTAGAAGTGAGATCAAAAACTTTATTGCCCAATTATGATGTATTTGATGAGGTAAGATACTTTACTCCAGCAAATGAAAATGATCCTTTTGATATATATTTTGGAGATAGAAAACTAACTATCGGAGTGGAAGTTTGTGAGGACTTGTGGGATAAGCACTATGATAAGAAAGTAACTGATGAGTTATATAAGAGAGGTGCGGAATTAGTTATAAATATTTCGGCATCTCCTTTTACGGAAAATAAATTTGATACAAGATTAAATCTCATTAAAGAAAAGGTTAAAAAATATAAAAGACCATTTATACTTACAAATATGGTTGGGAGTAATAGCGAGCTGGTTTTTGATGGGAATTCCATAGTAATGGATTGTAAGGGTAAAATAATTGGCTGGGGTGGTGAATTTGTAGAAACCCTTGAAATATTTGACCTTGATATCGATTCATTTACCGGGATTGAAAAAAAGATAAATGTTTCAGAGAGAATTGGGCGAATTTACAAAGCACTGATTGTGGGGATTCACGATTATCTACACAAAACTGGCTTTTATAAGGCGGTTGTTGGACTGAGTGGAGGTATTGACTCCTCAGTTGTTGCTTCACTTGCCAGCGAGGCTCTCGGTGCAGAAAATGTCCTCGGAGTATTAATGCCATCGAGGTATACTTCGGAAAGGAGCATTGAAGACGCAAAAACTGTTGCTACAAACTTAGGTATAGAGTACAAGATCATCCCTATTGAGGATATTTTTCAGTCATATAAAGCATCATTGTCTGAAATGTTATTAGGGCTTAAAGAAGATATAACAGAAGAAAACATTCAGGCAAGGATTAGGGGAAATATATTGATGGCAATATCGAATAAATTTGGATACATGGTCTTATCAACGGGGAATAAAACAGAAATGGCACTTGGGTACTGCACATTGTACGGTGATCTTTCAGGAGGACTTGCTGTTATTTCAGATATAAATAAACTCGATGTTTATGAACTAGGCAGGTATTTTAACAAAATAAAGGGTGGTGATATTATTCCTGAGTCTGTTTTTACTAAAAAACCTACCGCTGAATTAAAATTTGATCAGGTTGATCCCTTTGATTATAATATTGTCAGTCCGTTGACTGATGAAATAATTGAGAGTGGTAGAAGTGTGGATGAACTAGTAGAGATGGGGTATGACAGGGAATTGGTTGTAGACATTGTAAAAAAAATAAGAAAAAGTGAATATAAAAGAAGACAAGCGCCACCCGGGATAAAAATTACAGAAAAAGCATTTGGCATGGGTAGAAGATACCCTATAGTCAATTACTTTGATGGTTAGGAAATTTTATATAACAGTATTTATTTTATTACTCATCAATCTTTATTTGCTACCTCAACAAAATATTAATACTTGCAATGGTGGAACTTGGACTAAAATGACATACAATGAAAAATACTGCTATATAGTTGGTTATCTAGATGCACTTAATTTGTCTGTGAGGATTATAGATAAAACTATAAAAATGCAAAAACAAGCCGATATTAACTTTGTTGAACCTGCTTTTATTAATATGATTTATGATGACTTGAAGAAATATGATTTTAGTAATATTATAGATGTTGACCAGATGATAAAAAGTATTGATGCTGTATATGTTGAAAAATTGAATTTAAATATACCCGTAGAGGCTGTAATGCTATCTATAATTGAACGAAATAATGGTAACTATGAACGAGCTGACAGAATATTAATTGAATCGAGAAAAATAATTCATAAGGGATATTAATATGACGAAAAAACCATTGAGTGGTGAGGCAAATTTACTAAATCATTTTTATTATTATATTTTTGTATTGTTTGTGGTGCTTATGGGTGTTGTATTGGTTCGTGCTAATAACGTAATACTCAGACAATTCCGTATCTGGATATCTCCAGAGACTATCAACGATAGATTCCTATTTCTGATTGCAGTTTTCGCAACGTCATCGATATTTATCTTTTTAATAAGCCTATTATTAATGTTTTTTATAGAAAATTATAATCTATTTAATATCCTGTGGTTTGTATTTATAGTCACTGCAACGCTATTTGTATCAATGTTCCTTGTAGAGGTATGGTCAGCATCCATAAATAGTGTTCTGGTTAAGTTATTTATTGTCATTCTTTGTAATATAGTCACAATAATATTTACTTATATTTATTACAAATTAAATTTTACACCAACGCCCAATTTTGCCGTATTTTTACTTGGTATGATCGCCCTAACGTCATCTTTAAACTGGATCTATCTGAATGCAATAATTAGTATATAAATAAATAAAAGAAAACTTTGATAGCAAACTTCTTCGAAAGAAATCCTGCTTTAAGGACATTCATAATTATATCTGTTGGTTACATAATAGGACGTTTTGTACATCTTGATGAGCTTATTATTCTTATCATGATAACTGTTTTACTGGTTACTTCACTGTTAATAAAAAATAATAAGTTCAATCATTTGATTTTGATAACTCTATTATTAATAGTCGGCATTTATAGGATATATATTGAGAGGGAGAAGATAATTTTTGACAATTTAATTATAGGTAAAATTAACAAGGAGGTGGAATTAACCGGTAAAGTTGAGACATTTAATTACGATGATGATCGGGTTGTTTTGAGATTAAAAAGAATAGCGATTAAAGATTATGGTATCAAATTAAATTGTAAGATATTAGCTCATCTAAAGGATATAAAAAGTGTTGAAGGAGGAGATATAGTTAATATTAGAGGTGATTTATTTAGACCGTCTGAGTCAAGAAATCCCGGTGAATTTGATTATAGAAGGTATCTGAATATACATGGAATCACAGGCATTGTTTATGCCGATGAAATATCTGTTATTAAAAAGTCGAAGTGGTATGATTTAAACAGACTATTTTATTTGGTTAATCATAAAATAATCAAAGTTATTGATTCTGGATTATCAACAGATAATAGCCCTGTTTTAAAGGCATTGATACTTGGCCAGAGAGGGGAGTTGACGGATGAGCTGAAGAATGATTTTGTTAATGCAGGAGTAATCCATGTACTTGCCGTATCTGGACTACATGTTGGATATATTACGATTATAATACTTATTATATTGGGATTTTTTAGATTTCCCGATAGAGTAAAGACTGTCTCGGCTATTTTTATACTTTGTTTTTATGCAGGTATGGTTGGATTTAAACCATCAGTTGTAAGAGCAGTAATTATGGCGAGTCTATTGCTAATTGCAAGATCATGGGAGTTTCCGTTTTCCTTATATAATATCATCTTCTCCTCTGCGTTAATTCAGTCACTTATTAATCCCTTACAAATTTTTGATATTGGATATCAGCTGTCATACATTGCGGTAATCTCTATACTTTATTTTTATAAGAAACTTGACTATTGTATACCACGAAGGATAAAGGAGATTGTAAAGGAACATAGGGCTATAAATTATATTTATCAGTTGTTTTTAGTATCATTATCGGCATTAATTGGGACTTTACCTATTGTCAGTTATAATTTTCATAGAATTCCCATAATAAGTATGGTTTCAAATTTAATTGTCGTTCCCTTAGTTGGTTTAATTGTTATGGTTGGGCTTGCACAAGTTTTACTGGGACTCGTCTATAACTTTTTTAATGTAATTTATGGCGAGGTTACGGATATTTTGATAACTATGTTGAAATTTATAATAAAGAAGTTTGGTGGTATGAGTTTTTCCTATATATCAATTCCTGGCTTTGGATTGATTACATTTTTGTTATTTTACATTTTTATCATTATTGCATTTAATATTGAAAAAAGAACAATGAGAAAAGTGGGTATACTATTAGTTCTTCTGCTTTTAAATATACAAATCTGGGCTGGCATTTTTAGATCACCTGTTATTAATGTTACGTTTCTCGATGTTGGTCAGGGAGATGCTATTTTTATAAGATTCCCTTCTGGGAAAAATATGCTTGTCGATTCTGGTCCAAAAAGATATAATTTTGATTCAGGTGAGAGAATAATTGCCCCCTTTTTGAATTACAATGGGATAAAGAAAATTAACTACTTTGTTTTGACTCACCCGCATAGTGATCACATAGGAGGTGCTGAATATATTATAAAAAATTTCACTGTTGATACGCTTATTTTATCAAATATAAGCCGTGTTTGGAAGTATTATACAAAATTTTGTAATCTCGTTGATTCACTGAATATAGCAATTAAAGAGGTAAATACAGGAGATATTCTTATCCCGGATAGATTTACCATTGTCTATGTTTTATGGCCTATTAAAAATTTGCAAAATATCTCTTCAGTAAATAATAATAGTGTAGTCCTTAGGATTAGCAATAAAGATATGGATATATTATTGCCAGGTGATATTGAAAAGAAAGCAGAAGATAGTATTGTGCTTTTTGAAGAATTTGTTAGATCTGAGATTTTGAAGGTACCTCATCATGGTAGTAAAACTTCCTCATCCGAAGAGTTTCTGTTGGCAGTTTATCCTGATGTCGCTGTAATTTCCGTTGGTGCTAATAGTTTATTTGGTCACCCGCATCAAGCTGTGATTAATAAATTCAAAAATTTAGGAGTTAAAATATTTAGGACTGATAATGATTGGGCAGTATTGTTAAAATTATATGATTCATATTATTCAGTGAAAAGTTATAAAAAGGGTAGAGAAATCTTTTGAATAAATGTTTTATTTTAATTATTTCTAAACCTTTATTATATTTTAGTCTGAGGTATGGTTAATCTTATGGAGGAAGTAAAAGAGAGGAATATTGAAATTAGGGCAATAAGTCTTAGCTCAGTTTTAAAAAACTTATTGCCTACTGTTTTCATCGTTGTATTTATACTTCTATTTTTTTGTGGATTAGTAGTATTAAAAATAGCTTTAAAATTCAGTCAGTTATCAGATATTGGATATCTTAATAATATAGGCTTGAGTGCTGGAACTGGTTTTTGGGTGATAGTATTTCTATCATTTTTGTATTCGATAATATTTTCTTTTTTATTTGTGTTCCTGATATTACTTGTAATTATTTTTTATAATATGTTTGTAAAGATAGTGGGAGGGATAAAGTTTACAATAAGAGAACAGATTAATACAGCAAATATCAGTATTGATAATAAGGGAGAAATAAGACAAAGTGGGGGTTAGAGTTCGCTTTGCACCCAGTCCGACAGGGTATCTTCATCTGGGTAGTGCAAGAACGGCAATACATAATTGGTTATTTGCAAAGTCTAAGGGTGGAACTTTTCTACTTAGAATTGAAGATACCGACGTAGAAAGATCAGATGAAGATTCCGTAAGTCAGATTGTGGAATCATTAAAATGGCTTGGCATTAACTGGGATGAAGATATTGTGTTCCAGTCGAGTAGGCTTGAATTATATCGTTCAAAAGCAGAAGAATTAGTTGAAAAAGGTCTAGCATACAGATGTTTTTGTTCTCAAGAACAAATTGAAAGAGAGCGAAAGAACCGTTCTTCAACTAGATATTCTGGAAAATGTAAAAATCTTGATAAAATAACGATAAAGAGGTATCTCGAAGAAGGAAAAAAATATGCTATAAGAATCAATTTAGATAAGGGTGAAACAGGATGGAATGATATTGTTTACGGTTCAATCAAAGTCAATAATGATGAACTTGATGACTTTGTTATTTTAAGGTCAAATGGTATAGCAACGTACCATTTCGCTGTGGTAGTGGATGATATATCGATGGGTATAACGCACGTCATTAGAGGTGAAGACCATATCCCAAATACACCGAAGCATATAATTTTACACAAAATGCTTAATGGTAAAGTACCGGAATTTTGTCATCTCCCGTTACTTCTTGGTCCTGATGGGAAAAGGCTAAGTAAAAGGCACGGCGCGACAGGAATAAATGAGTTTAGAGAAATGGGCTTTATGCCTGAGGCAATTTTCAATTATTTAGCAATAATTGGGACATCGATATCTGCTGAAAATCAAATATTAGGGATTGATGAGTTAATAAATAAATATTCATTAAAGAAAATTTCAAAAAAGGGAGCTATTTTTGATTACGAAAAGCTTCTCTGGTTTAATAAGAAACACATTGCATTGAAAGAAACGAGTGATATATTACCTTATATCAAAAAGTTACTTGGTAAGTATGGCATAGATATTAGTAAAATCGAAGATAAGTTTTTATTTAATATTATCGAATTGATGAAAGGAAGAGTAAATAGGCTGAATGAAATTGTTGAGTGGGGGATATACTTTTTTAATGATCCAGAAACTTATGATCAGGAGGCAGTCGGAAAATATATTAAAAGCGAAACGAGTTTTTATCTAAATGAGTTGTCTAAGAACTTTGATAAACAGATGGAATTCAGTTATAGCAAGATTGAGAAAGTTGTAAGAGGAACTGCTGATAGACTGTCCATAAGTCATGCTGAATTGATACATCCATTAAGAATTGCTATTACTGGTTCTAGAGTCAGTCCTGATATTTTTAGAATAGTAGAATTGCTTGGGAAGGAAACAACTATACGGAGGTTAAATAAGTTTGTTCAAAAGCTCAAAAGTTGACATTACCAAAATCCTACTATTACTATTTTTAATAATTGATATAGTATCAGCTGATATAAATATTATAGTTTATCCATTAAGAAATAGATCTGGGGATATCTCAATAGACTGGTTTGGCAGTGCTTTTGTTGATATAATAATAGGGCATTATAAAAATATTGAACCTGTAAAAGTATATGATAAATCAAAAATCACAAGCCTTGATTCTACTATTTTGGGTAGTAAACATAGTTATATTATAAAAGGCTCCTACAATTATTATATTCCCGGATTTAACGTTGATATAGAAGTAATAAATGTAAATAATTGGAAGACAGCGAAAAAGAGTAAGCTGTACATAGAGACTCTTGATTTTGCTGATGTTGTCGAAAAAATTATTCACTTTATCGACAATTTTATCGATTCGGTTAACGCTGGCGGTAAAAGGTTAAAAATAGAAGAGGGGTATACTTCAAGGAAGATTGGACAGGAAATAAAACAGGCTTTTATAGAAAAGAGAGAGAAAGTTTATGATAAAATTTCATTGAAAGAATCTTACATTACTGATTCAGATTTAAGTAGATTTGTGAAAAATTTTTTTGAGTCGCTATATGATGTGAAAATAGATAAGCCAATTGTAAATGTCGATGAATATGATGATGACTATGTCAATATAACGTTTTTGATAAGATTCAAAGTAGATATAGATAGAGCAAGCAATATTATTGAAAATCTGGGCTATTTTGAAAAATCGGAGGATATGGAATCGATTACATACAGAATATCAAAGAATAAAATACTATCAAGAGGTGATAAACTGTATAAGCTGATTTCAGGTAAATATAATATCTATCCTGTGATATATTTAACAACCTATGATGGGAGGACTGTTTATATTATTATTGACGTTCCTTATAACTTTGAAAGGGGCAAAAGCAAGAAGAAAAATATAGTGTTTGTAACCAGATCCAGACCTCTTGTAGAAATAATAGATGAGACAAATTCAATCAGGATTGAAATAAAAAGAGAAGAGGCTCAGGTTTCTTATCCTTTTAGAATAAGAAAGAATATTTTGATTAATCTGGATGAGATTAGAGTTGAGATGTTAAATGAAGATAAAATTGTCAATTTATTGAAATAATTTTAAATTAATTGATTATGAAAAAGAGCAAAATTTTAATAGTCGATGATGAGAAGAATGTATGTAGTTTTCTAGTCGAATTTCTGCATTTTAAGGGATTTGATGCAGACTATGCTTTATCAGGCGATGAGGCAATAAAGAAATTAAGTCACGATACATTTGATTTAATCTTATTAGATTTGATCATGCCAAAAATTTCGGGATTTGATGTCTTAAGATATCTTCAAGAAAATAGATTTGATATACCTGTTATAGTATTAACCGGTGTCCGTGATGAAAAAGCACTCATATCTACCAGAGAGCTTGGAGCAAAAGATTATATAACAAAACCTATTGACCTTGAGAAACTGGAGAACAGCATAATTTTGAATATAAATAGGGTAAACAAAAAGGTGGTGGATTGATAAATTTATATCATTCGTTTTACCACATAGATAAAAATTTTTACAGGCTATTAGATTTAATTTCAAATTTTTTCACTCAAAAACTTAACCAATCCGTTAGTGTGAAATTTGTAGGTGATGGTGCATCATCGGTATTAGAGAATTTAAAAAATGATAATTATGGCAGCGGTTTCGTTTCAGAGTACGAGGCAATATATCTGGAAGCGTTCTATGAATATATTCCTCTAATTAAAATCGGTATAACAAATCTAAATGCCTTTATTATAGTAAGGAGATATTCAAATTTTAGAAGAATAGAAGATTTAAAGAGGAAATCTATTGGTATACAAACTGGTAGAGAATTTTATTTATATAATCCTATAATAAGTTTTTTTGTAAAGAATTGTAATGTTTCTGAAGATACTAATAAAGGATATTTTCCTTTTATGGGTTATCAACTCGTTACAAATTTAATAGATAATTATATTGATGCTGCTATCATTCTAAAGAATATATATGAATCACTAGATGAAGAAGTAAAGAAAAAAGTAAAAATCCTTGGTGAGTTTTCTACATTTCCAGGATTTGTGTTTGTTATGAATTCTAAAGTAGATCCGGATGTATATAAAAAATTTACCTCTGATAGTCAATTTATTGAGGAATTGAGAAAAATATGTTATTCCTATCAACTGGACTTAGAAGAGGTTACAAGGACTGATAGATCATTAATAATAGGGGCTATTGAAGATCATAACATCACATTTAAAGAATTTATAGAAAATTTTGAAAATGATATTATATCTTTTTTTTCATCTGAGAGTGGCTGGGAGTTAAAGCAGTTGAGGGATAGAGTAAATAACCTTACCAGATTTAATGAAAAACTTGTTGAGTTGTATAAGTCTTTAAAAGAGAGTAGAGACAAACTAACTGATTTATTAGAAATACCGTTCGAGAATATAATTATTTTTTCTAAAGATGGGAAAATAACTGGTGTATCACGTTATTTTCTCAAAAACTTTAAATATTCAAGGCGTGAATTAATGAAAAAAAATATATTTGGAGTATTGATATCCGATGGAAGCTTAAAAATGGAAAAAATTATCAATGAAGTTGATTATGGATTGGTTCATTCATGTAAAGCACAGCTCAAATGTAGAGATAATACCTTTGTTCCTGTTAAAATTAATTTTAATGTTATTGAGATGGATGAGAAAAAGTTAATTATTGGAATAGTAAATAAAATGTGAGGGGTATATGAAGAGAATATTTGGAATTTTAATAATGTTATTACTTTCAATAACCTTATTAGTCTCACAAGAGGTAGCAAGCTTATTAAAGGTTGTCGGAGAAGTAGAGTTTAAAAGAAGCACTGAGGATACGTTTTCTACAGCTACTGTTGGTATAACGCTGTCAAATGGGGATGTATTGAAAACTGGTGAAGATGGTATTGCCGCCTTACTGTTTAAAGATGACAAGTCATTGATTAAAATTAGAAAGAATTCTATTGTAGAAGTAAGTCAGGAATTCGGGATACGTACTATAAAAATGGATGAAGGTAAAGCATTGGTAAATGTCACACCGGGTACTCCTACTGTTTATAGAATAGAGACACCTACTTCTGTGGCTTCTGTTAAAGGAACGCAATTCTGGGTTATAACCACTCCAGGCGCTGGTGATAGATTTTACGGTATTGAGGGAATAGTTGAGGTTGTCAATTTAATTACCGGGCAAACTGTTAATTTAAATCCAGGTATGATGGTAATCTCAACTCCTGACGGTCAATTGCTGAATATACCGGTTAGTGAAGATGAAATACCAAAAGATGAAGAAGAGTATGAAGAGCAACCTCGGGAACAACCTGTGGAGCAGCCCGAAGTCGAAACAGCTAAGGAGGAACAACCTATCCAACCTGTAACACCATCCATTGTAGAGAAGGAGCCCCAGAAGCAGCCACAGCCTCCTGAGGAAAAGGGTGAAAGACCTTACGGTGTGGGTCTTGGTCTTGGTTCTGTAACTCTTGATGGTAAAATATACAATCAGTTTGCTCTAAGACCAGAGGTTCAATTTGGGAAATTGGGTATTGGTCTCGATCTGGTGTTTTATTTTGATCAGGATGGAAATTTGAGAAGAAATGAGTGGGATGAGTTTTCAGATTACCTGGATAAAATTTATTATCTTCGTTATGGTACAGTTGAAGATCCTTTTTTTATAAAAGTAGGAGCCTTAGATAATGTGACTTTGGGATATGGAATATTGATGAATGGTTATTCTAATACAACAGAGTATCCTCAGGTTAGAAAGGTTGGAATACATGGTGGATTTAAATTGGGGAATAATATAGGAATTGAAGGATTTTTAGCAAATATTAAGGAACTATTTGGTCCAGGGCTTATGGCAGGAAGAGTTACATACAAATTTTCCGATAATTTGCCATTAATTCTTGGTGGAACAATTGTAATCGATGCAAATCAGTATTCAGGCATGAAAGATACTGATAAAGATGGTGTGCCGGATGAGTTTGATGCATTTCCTGATAAGAAATTTAAGCTACCAAGTATTTACCCAGAAGGCATAAATGTTCATTATCCTGGCGAAGAACTATCAGGTAAGGATTACAATAAGGATACAGATAAAGACGGAATTCCAGATGAACTTGATTTTGACATCGATGGAGATGGAATGACTGATAATTTTCCTGATTCAATTAAAAATTTTGACCCCATGGTTTATCAAGCCCCAGATCCTTTTAATATAAAAAAGGAACGCAAGACGCTCACCGCAATTTCCATCGACGCTGGATATCCGATTCTAAATATGAGTTACTTGAGGCTCGACTTGTATGGACAGGCGGCAAGTTTCTTACCATTCTGGAAGGTAACAGATTATAGAACAGGAGAAGAATTTACCCCAGGATGGGGTATCGCAGCTCCAGGATTAAGAGCTAATATTATCAAGTTTATAAGTGCAGCTGTAGAGTATAGATTGCAAGGTGATAATTTCTTATATGGTTTCTGGGATAGAGTATATGATTTCGAAAGGGTCTCTATAAGAACAGATCCTAAAGGCAATTTATGGCCATATACAAAGGATCAGATCAAATTAAGAAATGAAGCAATGCAGGGAGTATATGGCTTCTTAAGTGGGAATATACTAAACTACGTAGTTCTGACTGGATATTACCAGCACATGTTTACTAAAGGAAATAATGAAATCAGAAGCTTTTTACTGACTTTAGATGTTCCTAAGAATGTGGTACCAAAACTGGCTGGGGCAAATGTATTTTATCAAAGAAATAATGACAAAAATCCCTTTGATTTTAAACATCCATCGGAGAATACAATCTGGGGATATAGAATAAGCTTTGAAACAGGTGGTGGAGTTATCATATCATATGTGAATCAGACTACATATAGAGACAGAAATGGTGATGGTAAAATAAGTCCAAAGAATGAGTCTATATCATTATCTACTATTGAAACGAGTTTTAGTTTTTAAAAAATGTCTATAGGATTCAATAATGACATCGGCAAGCCCAACATTCTATTGTTGGGCTTGTTGGTTATATCACTACTTTATGCTGGAGACAAAAAATACTTTATTCTTGACGATATGATAGGGTTGTCACTTGATAAAGATGAAAATAAACAGTTGAAAATTTTCCCTGAAGATGGTTTCCTGTTAGCAAAGTTTATCAACATTAACGATTCACTGTATGCCATAATTTATTTTGAAAATGCTAATGATTCCCTGATAATCTACATTAATCCATATCAGAAATATTTAATAAAGAGCAGAATTAAGGATTATAAGGCGGGGGTAATGAGCGAGACCAATAAGATTATTGATTGTAGTCTACCTGTATATGACTGTGGAGTTTTTAATATAAAGGTTAATAATCCAATAAATGTACTAAAGTTTTCGGGAGCCGAATTAACTGGTCTTTTTCATTCTGTAAGTCCAACATACTTAAGGATATATTCGAGAGATGAAATAAAAAGGATTGCGCTCAAGGAGATAAAAGAAATAGTTTACTTTAATAAAGATATAGAATATAAAAGATTTAGGGTTTATTTTTATATGACCCATTCTTTAGCTGGTGCTTTTATGTTTGATAGATTAGGAAAAATTAAAGGATATCCACTTAGCAGTAAGTGGATATATAGATCAGCCGGGTTTGCTTTAGGATTTTACTGTGGTTTTAGACTTTATAGGATAATTGATAGAAATTTTATTAAGAAAGTAACTTACTACAACGTTGGAGTAAAATTTGAAAAAAGGGAAGCATGGCTAAAGAAGAAACTGGACTTTTTTATTGAGAAATTACGAATTGGTAAAAAGGTCAACATATATTAAAATAGCCTGGTTCTATTGCTCATTAAACGTTTGAAATAGGGTTAAAATTTAATAAGTTTATCTTGTTAATTGAGGGGCTGTAGCTCAGCTGGGAGAGCGCCAGAATCGCACTCTGGAGGTCGTGGGTTCGAATCCCATCAGCTCCACGCTATTTGTTGAGGCTATGCTACACGGGGAGCTAGCGGTGCCCTGTACCTGCAACCCGCTACAGCAGGGTGGAAAGCAGGGCTGAGGGTCTGACCCGGTTTGTCTTCTGGCAATATCCGGGCGATGACGTTTACAGACCTGTTCAATGGAGGGTTGATGAACCCCGTCAGGCCCGGGAGGGAGCAGCGGTAGTCAACTGCTCCATGTGTTACAGGTATCTGTAAGCCAGCCTTTGGATTTGCCAGAGGATAAGTGCGGGGGATTCGAAGCCCTGCTGCATAGCCTCAACAAAAATGAAGGTGTAAATTATGGTATATCTGAACTTTGCAAGGAAATATAGACCACAGAATTTTGATGAAATAGTTGGACAGGATCACATATGTATTACATTAAAAAATGCGATTAAGAATAACAGAATAGGACATGCTTTTTTATTTACTGGCTCGAGAGGAATTGGGAAAACATCGACTGCCAGGATTTTAGCAAAAACTCTAAATTGTAAAAGTCCTAGGGAATATAATCCGTGCAATGAATGTACTAATTGTATAGAAATTACTGAGGGTAGAAGTCTTGATGTTTTTGAAATCGATGGTGCATCGAATAGAGGAATTGATCAGGTTAGGGATCTCAGAGAAAGCGTTAGATACCCACCGACAAATTCAAAATATAAGATTTACATAATAGATGAAGTACATATGTTAACAAAAGAGGCTTTTAATGCTTTATTAAAAACTATCGAAGAGCCTCCTCCACATGTGGTATTTATTTTTGCAACTACAGAACCTACAAAAATACCGGCTACAATACTCTCCCGTTGTCTTAGATTCGACTTTCATAGAATACCTGTTCAACTGATGGTTGAACAACTAAAGAAAATTGTAAAAGAGGAAATGTTAAATATAGATGATGATATATTACTCTTAATTGCGAAGAAAGCTGACGGAAGTCTGAGAGATGCTGAAAGTTTACTCGATCAGGTCGTTTCTTTTTCCAATAAATCACCGAGCATAGTAGAAGTACAGAAAATACTTGGTATAATAGATTCTAGCTATTTCTTTAAAGCAAGTAAGGCTATTCTATATAATAATCTGAGTCAATTAGTAAAGATAGTTGATGAAGTTTATCAGATGGGATTAAACGTCAATGAGTTTTTAAATGGATTGGCTGATCATTTTCGCACATTACTTGCTGTTAATTTATCCGGAATAAATGAAGCTATGGATTTACCTCAGAATTTAAAGGAACAATACCTTGAGGAATCAAAATTCTGGGAAGCAGCAGACCTCATACGAATAATGAAAATTTTATCGGAATCTATTGCGCAGATAAAATCAATGGAAAATCAGAAGACATATTTGGAATTAACTTTACTGAAACTTGGATTAATGGACAAAACTGTTTCAATTACTGAATTATTAAAGACAATAAGTGGAGCGAAAATTCCATCATCTTTAATAAAGACGGAAGAAAAAACGCTTGATATTTTTGAACCGGGGAATAAAGCAGAACCAAAAAAGTCGGTTTCAAAAAAAAGGATTACAGAGAATGTTATTACTACAAACTCCGAAAAAGATGAAAAGATTTTTAAAGATGGAATAACTATAAAAGAAATAGTTGAAAAATGGCATATAGTCATTGAAAGAATCCATGAGAAAAATCCAAGCATAGCTAATTTTCTAGAACACGGGAAGCCTGTGAAATTTGAAAATGGAATACTTGAAATACACTTTTCAAAGGATTCTGAATTTCATTTTAAAAATATAAAACAACGCAGAGAATCCGTCGAAAAGATAATTAGTCAAGTGTTATCTAAGGAAGTGAGAGTAAAACCTATTATGTCAAAGGATACAACTTCTACTGTACCTGATGGGGCAAAGAAATCTATTACGAACATCGTAATGGATGTTTTTGATGGAGAAATAATAGAAAAAAGAGAGGTTAAGGGTGGCTAATTTAAATTTTGGAAACTTAATGAATCAGATACGAAATATGCAGAAACAGATGGAGAAAATTCAGGAAGAGATGGAATCTGTAGTAGTTGAGGGAAGTGCCGGCGGTGGAATGGTTGTGGCTAAAGCAAATGGGAAACAGGAAATCATCTCAATAAAAATTGAACCTGAGATATTGAAAGAGGATGTGGAATTGGTTGAAGAGATGGTTGTAGCTGCGGTTAATCTGGCACTGAAGAAAGCACAGGAAGTGTATCAAGAGAAAATATCGGAAGTAACCGGTGGAATTTTACCAAATATACCAGGTGGTTTTAAGATACCGGGCTTATGATATCTTTACCTGAACAACTAAATAGATTAATAGATTTGCTCAGTAAGTTTCCTGGTATTGGGAAAAAAACTGCACAACGCTTAGCATTTCATATATTAAAAGCACCTAGAGATGAGGCTATTTTACTGGCAAAGACTATCGTTGAGGTCAAAGATAATATAAAGACATGTAGTATATGTTTCAATATAACGACCACTGACCCATGTCATATCTGTACAAACCCAAAAAGAGATCATTCGATGATATGCGTTGTTCAGGAGGCTATGGATATAATTTCGATAGAAAAAACGGGATGGTACAATGGACTCTACCATGTACTTGGAGGAGTTATATCACCGCTTGATGGAATCGGCCCTGATGATTTAAATATAAGTGGATTGTTAAATAGGTTAGATGGAATTAGGGAGATTATCCTGGCACTAAATCCTACAAGGCAGGGAGAAACAACTGCAATTTACCTATCAAGATTGTTGAAACCTAAAGGGGTAAAAGTAACCAAACTGGCATATGGGTTGCCCATTGGTGTAAATCTTGAATTTGCTGATGAGATGACTTTATTAAAAGCGCTTGAAGGACGTACTGAAATCTAATGGTGTTTACTGTCCCTAATATAATTACATCACTCAGAATAATTTTAACTCCTATGTATCTATATTTTATCCTTATTCCAAAGCCTATATGTAGACTTGCCAGTCTTTTAATTTTTACCGTAGCAATTCTGACAGATATAGTTGATGGGTATTATGCTCGTAAATATGGCGAAGTTTCGCGCATTGGAAAGTTTCTCGATCCCCTCGCTGATAAAATTTTAATAATAAGTGCCTATATATCCTTTACTTTTGTAAATGATTTAATTCCTGTCTGGATGGTAATTCTCATCTTCATTAGAGATTTGATGGTAACTGGACTGCGTGTGGTCTTCGAAAGGCGTGGTTTTACTTTGGTTACAAGAAAGACAGCCAAATACAAAACAGCCTTTCAGGGTTTTAATATATTCTTTATCCTTATATACCTTGTTGTCTTAGAATACCTTAATAAAGGGTTTGTAAGTTCTATACTGAATTTTATTGCGAATTACAACATTGTTTACTATATAACTCTAATTGTTACCATTGTTACTGTCCTGACTGGGATCGAATATTTCTATGTAAACTGGCGTCGTCTTATAGCGAGGGGTAATGAAATTTCTTAAATTCGTTTCGAGGACATTTTCATCATTTTTTGGTATTGGATTTTCACCTGTTGCACCTGGAACAGCGGGGAGTATCGTTGGTGTTGTAGTATGGTATCTTATGCCGTATAAAACGTTAAAAATTCGCATACCTATATTACTACTATTAATTATTCTGGCAATTATTAGCTCCAGTTTTGAAGAAAAAAATAGCAAATTAAAAGACCCATCATATGTTGTAATAGATGAAGTGATTGGCGTGTGGTTATTAATAATAATAACAGGTTGTGTCCATCTTAATAAGAATTATATGAAACTCTTTGTTGCATTTATTCTTTTTAGAATATTTGATGTTATTAAGGTCCCACCAATAAATTATGTTGAGAAGGTAAAAGGTGGGTTTGGGATTGTATTTGACGATTTAATTGCCTGTATTTACGCAGGTATTTTGACAAATATTATCTTTTTAATTTTATGAAAGCGGCAATCATCAATATAGGATCAGAATTAACTGCTGGTATAATTGAGAATACCAACTCTACCTATATAGCCAGTTTACTTAGTTCACGGGGCATAGATGTGAATGAAATAATAACCATCCCTGATAATGTTGAAAAGATTGTGTATTATCTAGAGAAATGTAGTGGGAATAGTGATATAACACTGGTAACAGGAGGATTAGGTCCCACCCTTGATGATTGTACAAGGCAGGCTGTTTCGAAATTTTTGAATAAAGGTTTTGTTTACAATGAGGATATAGCCAGAAAGATAAAAGAGAGGTTTGAAAAAAGAGGAATTGATCTGCCTGAATGCAATTTAAAGCAGGCCTTTCAAATAGAGGGCGTTGAAATTCTGGATAATCCAATTGGAACCGCACCGGGTATGAGATTTGAAAAGGAAGGTGCTGTATTTTTTATTTGTCCTGGAGTGCCTGCTGAAATGGTATCAATGATTCAAAAATATGTATTACCTTATATCGACGGAAAGGTCAGGGATAGAAGAATAACAAAAACAATTAAGACCTTTGGTATTCCCGAATCCAAGATATATGAGTTAATAAAGACGGATATGGAAAATTGTCCCAATGTAAAAGTTTCTTTTTTACCACAATTTACATCAAATGATATACTTCTATCTGTAAAAGAAAGTAACAAATCTGAATTAGAAAAACTTGTTACAGCTATAAAAAATAAGCTTGGGGACTCAATCTTCAGTGAGAATGGTGAACCAATTGAGGTGGTAATAGGGAAATTATTAAGAAACAAAAATAAAACTATAGCTGTCGCTGAGTCCTGCACTGGTGGGTTGGTAGGGGACAGAATCACTACAGTTCCGGGAAGCTCTGATTATTATATCGGTGGTATAATTTCTTACAGTAATGAGGTAAAGATAAGGCAACTTGGGGTAAAAAGAACCTTCATAGAAAAATATGGAGCTGTTAGTGAAGAAGTGGCAATTGAGATGGCCAGAGGTGTAAAAAAAGTTTTGGGATCAGATATAGGAATCAGTACTACTGGTATAGCAGGACCTACTGGAGGATCTGAGAAGAAACCTGTAGGTACAGTATATGTTGGATATTCCGATTTTAAAGGTGATTTAGCAAAAAGATTTTATTTTAATGTAAATAGACAGCTGAATAAAGCGATGTTTTCGCAGTTTTGTCTTAATCTATTGAGATTAAAATTACTAGAGGAGAGGTAAATTTTGAAAAGGACGTTTGTAGCTATTCCAATATCAGAAGAGGTAATGGAGCTAATAAAAAGTATCAGGAAAGAGTTTAATCGTCTGGAAAAATTTGTTAGGTTTGTCAGACCAGAATCTGTCCATATTACATTAAAATTTATTGGTGATACCAATGAATACGATTTTGAGGGAATTGTAAGTAATATTAAAAAGTCAGTCGCAAGTATTGTACCTTTTAAAGTAACTATTAACGGAACAGGTGTATTTCCTGATACAAGGAGACCAAGGATTTTCTGGCTTGGCATTATCGAAGGATTAGAAAACTTAAGAAATATAAGTTTGTCATTAAATCGTGAGTTGGCAAAGATGGGGTTTGAGGAGGAGAAAAGAGAATTTAGAGGACATGTGACAATAGGGCGGGTAAAGAGACCTCTATTAAACGAGGAGATTAAAAGTTTTATTAATTTCAAGTATGAACCGATTAGCTTTTTTGCAAAAAAGGTTATATTTTATGAAAGTGTATTAAAGCCAGATGGCGCAAGGTATATACCAATAAGTGTAATTGATATTTAAAATTGAGGTATAAAATGGAAACAAAAAAAGACGAAAGAAAAGAAAAAGCAATAGAATTGGCCATAGCCCAGATCGATCGTCAGTTTGGTAAAGGCTCAATAATGAGATTGGGTGACGAGAGAGCACGTGTAAAAATCGATGTGATTCCAACTGGATGTTTGTCACTTGATGCAGCGGTAGGTATTGGTGGAATACCAAGAGGAAGAATTACTGAGATATACGGACACGAATCATCAGGAAAGACCACATTAGCACTTCACATCATTGCGGAAGCTCAAAAGCAAGGTGGTTATGCGGCATTCATCGATGCGGAGCATGCTCTTGATCCTACGTATGCAGAAAAATTAGGTGTTAACATTAAAGACCTGCTAATATCTCAGCCCGACAGTGGTGAACAGGCTCTTGAAATAACAGAGACTCTGGTAAGAAGTGGTGCTATTGATGTGATTGTAATTGATTCAGTTGCTGCATTGGTACCGAGAGCAGAGTTGGAAGGAGATATGGGTGACAGCTATATGGGACTACAGGCAAGACTTATGTCACAGGCTCTCAGAAAACTCGCCGGTGCTGTAAATAAATCCAATACTGCGGTTGTGTTTATTAATCAGGTAAGAGAAAAGATCGGTATAACTTTTGGAAATCCTGAGACAACTACAGGTGGTAGGGCATTGAAATTTTACACATCTGTAAGGTTAGAAATTAGAAGGTTAACCTCCATAAAAGAGGGTGATGCTGCGATTGGGACAAGGACAAAAGTGAAAGTTGTTAAAAATAAATTGGCGCCACCCTTCAGAGAAACAGAGTTTGATATTCTTTATGGAAAAGGTATCAGCTATGAAGGTGATGTACTAGATACTGCGGTTGAGGCTGGTATAATTCAGAAATCGGGATCGTGGTATTCTTATGGTGATGAAAGATTAGGGCAAGGTAGAGAAAATGCGAAGAATTACCTTACAGAAAATCCTGAGTTATTTAAAAAGATTGAAGAGCAAGTAAAAGAGTATCTCGGATTAAAGAGGAAACTTGAGAAAGAAAAAGCAGATTAAGGCATGTTCAAAATTTTAAAAATAGAGCAGAATCCTAAAAGACGAGAACTCTTTTATATTTTTTTGAATGATGGCAGAGTACTGGAATTAAAATATCAAACAATTCAACATTTTAAGCTGTTTGCTGATGATATTATAACGGAAAAACAATTAAATCTTATAATGTCTCACGATAATTATGAGAGAGCCAAGGATATAGCTCTTAAGTTTCTTGCTAAAAGGTCAAGAACAAAATATGAGATTTGTAAATATTTAAAGACAAAAGGTTTCCAGAATATGGAAATATTTCGAGTTTTACTTTTTTGTTACAATAAAGGTTTAATTAATGATTACGAATATGCTAAAAGATACACACTCGAATGTATTAATAGCAAAAAAGATGGATTATATAAGATAAGAAGAAAGTTGTTGGAAAAAGGGATATCAAAAAAGACTGTGAATAGAGTATTGAAGGAACTGGTAACTGAAGATAATCAACTGACAAATGCATTTACCCTTGCGCAGAAAAAACTTAAGCTTTTAAGTGGTAAGTCGAATAAGAAAGAAAAATTATATAGATATTTATTACAGAAAGGGTTTCCAAAGAATGTTATCTTCAAAGCTATCAATCATTTTAGTTAGTTTTCTAACATTCAGTATTACATTGGGAGGTGATAGATTGAAGTTACCATACCCAAATTATAAAGGTGGTGTTTCTCTAGAAGAGGCAATATACAAAAGAAGATCAATTCGAGATTTTTCAGAGAAGAAACTGACTCTGGAACAGATTTCACAACTACTCTGGGCTGCACAGGGAATTACGGACAATCGATATGGTTTCAGGACAGCACCATCAGCGGGTGCTACGTATCCTTTTGATGTGTATATTATTGTGGATAGAGTTGATAAATTAGATTCTGGAATTTATAGATATATTCCTCAAGATCATCTTCTGGAAAACATTGAGAAAGGAAGATTCAATAAAATACTTGCGGATTTTGCATTGGGACAGGATGCAATTGCTCAGGCTCCTGTAAATATTTTATTGTCAGCTGTATATGAGCGGACAACCTCTCGGTATGGAAAGCGAGGTATTATGTATGTTCATATAGAAGCTGGCCATATTGCACAGAATATACATTTGCAGGCGGTGACATTGGGACTTGGTTCTGTTCCTATAGGTGCTTTTTATCCTGAAAAAATCAAGAGTAGATTTAATCTACCTGGAGAACCATTATATATCATTCCTGTGGGTTATCCTGAGCGTTGAAATAAATTAGTATTTGCAACATATTTGGTAATTAAATAGAAATCCTGTTTCTTAGTAGTAATTTCAATTGTGTATTTTTAAGTTGTTTCCCATCTATCCTGTAATTGTAAACGGTAGCAAAACAGTTTGCATTTTCACCGTCATTGCGAGCGTAGCATAAGCGAAGCGAAGCAATCTCATCTGATTGGGATGGCTGGATGGCGAGATGGCTAGATAGCTAGATGGCGAGGTGGCGAGATAGCGAAATGGCTAGACGGTTAGGTAGCTGGATGGCTGAGAGGTAAATGGTCTGACTGGCTGTCAAGCTATCAAGCTAACAAGCTAACAAGTTAACAAGCCAGCAAGCTAACAGGCTAACAAGCTAACCAGCTAAAGAAGTAACTTGGTGTAACTTCTTCGGTGGCCCCCTGTCATTGCGAGCGAGCGTAAGCGAGCGTGGCAATCTATTATGCTTAAGCTGTGATGGTAGCATGTTTTAATTGTATTCCTACTTGCAGAGCAGATTGCTTCGTCGTCCCAATGGGACTCCTCGCAACGACGTAGCCCTGTCATTGCGAGCGTAGTGAAACGGAGCGAAGCAATCTCATCTGATTGGGATGGCGAGATGGCAAAATGGCTGGATAGCTAGCAAGCTATCAAGCTAACAAGCCAACAGGCTGTCAAGCTATCAAGCTAACAAGCTAACCAGCTAAAGAAGTAACTTGGTGTAAATTCTTCGGTAGCCCGCTGTCATTGCGAGCGAGCGTAAGCGAGCGTGGCAATCTATTATGCTTAAGCTGTGATGGTAGCATGTTTTAATTGTATTCCTACTTGCAGAGCAGATTGCTTCGTCGTCCCAATGGGACTCCTCGCAACGACGTAGCCCTGTCATTGCGAGCATAGTGTGGCAGGGCTATATATAAAGTTCAAAGTTCAAGGTTCTACGTTTGTATGGGTGGTGACAATGAACTCTTAAACGTTGAACTTTCCTAACATCGAACCCAACGGCTTTCTTATCTTTCGAGCCATGAGAGAAACCCCGGCAATTCTGTATCTGAGAGGAGGTTTTTACAGATTTCAACGAACAGTTCCATGTCGATTTTATC
>JACDNV010000015.1 GCA_017656425.1 Candidatus Neomarinimicrobiota bacterium
CCCTGGAGGCAACAGAAAAAAAGTATATTAACAAATAGAAGCATCTTCTTCATGTCGTTATTTTGGGTCTGTTAAATTTTCTGTTGAAATTTTGAATAAAAATAAGAAAGGTACCCCCAATCAACTATTGAAAGGAGGTACCCATGAACCCTAAATTTCTAAAAGAAAATCTAACATTAAGTCATTTCATTATGCAAGTATTTTCTAAGATCAAGCCAAAATTAATCTCAATCCTCAAAGATAATCTTGAGAAGGCTCTCATTGAGCAGAGGGACAGAATTATCGGTAATAAACCTTACCAGAGGTTTTCTAGGATCAAACGCTGGGGGTATACTATCAGGAAGTATATTACAACTCCTCTGGGTAATATAAGTAATGTAAGGATACCCAGGATGCGAGATAAGGATAAAGAGATACGACTGTTTATAGATAGGTATGTTCATTACACAACTGATTTCATTAATGATGTTATTCTCGCTCATGCCTTAAACATGAGTACTCGTAAGATAACTGTTTGGTTTAAATCAAGGTTAAAGGATGTGGTTAGTTATGCTACCTTTTCCAGGTTCATAAAAGTTGTTGAGGAAGAGATAGATAAGATACGTAATGGTCCTCTTCCTCCTGACATTGAAGGTCTGATTCTGGATGGTATCTGGGGTCATATCAGGATAAAGAAGAAAAAGGGAGTTATACTGGTAGCTCTTGGTGTTGATAGAGAGGGTAAGATTCATCTATTGGATTGGGAATTAGCTGAGAAGGAATCATTTAATAGTTATGGAGTATTACTAAGCCGCTTAAAGAAGCGAGGACTGGAGAAAGTAAAGATAATAGTAGGAGATGGAGCTAGAGGCCTTCCAGAAGCAGGAAAATTTGTTTATCCCGGTTCTAACTTTCAATACTGCCTCTGGCATCTATCTCAGACATTGATGAAACAGGTCTCTCATCTACCACCTAAGATTAAAGATTGTTTCTATAACCAGTTTTGGGAAATTTTCGTCTAAGACTCCCTTTGGGAAATGCTTATGATCTGGATGTCCGAAGGATCTCTCTTGAGAAGTGCTATGATAGATATCTCGAGTTTTTGAAGAAATGGGGAAAGATGGTGCCATTCATAAGTCCGAAGGATCTCTTTTGAGATAAAACATTCGCTTTACATGAAGAAAATCTCTTCCATTACTATGATTTCCCTTTCGAGTATCGACATAGGTTAAGAACTGTTAATATGGCGGAAGGGTTTTTCAGACATTTACGCGAATTTCTAAGGAGATACCCCGGTTGGATTGATGAAAAACAGGTGGATAAAATCTTGCTTCTATTCCTTAAGGGAATGAATGCATATAGAGAAGTTTTTGCAAAACCATACCATAAAACAGAACTAAACAGGGGTACCTTTATCTATGTTTGCTAATTTCAACAGAATTCTATTGCATTGCCATTTTTTTCTTGACGAAGTAGGTTTTTTTTGTATATTTAAATTGAAAATAGTATCAAGATGTTGATTGAAAATTACTGGAACAATTTTCCCTACAAATCATAATAATAACCTCAGGAAAGGGGATAGCATCATGAAGCCAGTAATCCTTCGTCTCCCAGGTACTTATGGATGACGATCTTAACCATTCCTGAAATTGGTGATTGGTGAGTGGCGTTACACAAAAGCAATATTTCAAAACTAAACCATAGGGGGCAGAACCATGAAAGGTAAACTTTTTTTAGGCGTGCTGATAATCGCAGCACTGACAGCCCAAATATCCTTGGCCCAACTGAAGATAATTACAAATGGAAATGTTGGTATTGGAACAGAAAATATCTTATTACCGGCCAAGCTTCATATTAAAAATAACTATGCTGGTTACGGAAGTTTTGGAATATATGCATGTGGAATTGGATATAACGCTTACTATAATTATGGAATATATACTAATGCTATTTATGGCAATTCCGCTTATGGTATATATGCTACTGCAAGGTATGCAAGCAACAAAAATTATGCTGGATATTTCGTTGGAAATGTTTATGTCACTGGAGAATTAATAGAAGGTGGATCTGATTTTGGTATTAAAGAAGATGTGAAAGTTTTAGATTCTGTTCTTCCTAATGTAATGAAATTAAAGGCTAAAACTTTTAAATATAAAAAGGTTAAAGATATAAATTTTGCTAAAGGGAAACGATACGGCTTTATCGCTCAAGAGTTAGAAGAAGTATTCCCTGATCTTGTTGTAGAACATCAACATGTTGTTATTGATCCAGAAAAAAAGGATGAAGGTGAGCCAGAAGTAGTGACTTATAAAGTAATTAAATATTCTCAATTAATTCCTATTTTGGTGCATGCAATCCAAGAACAGCAGCAACAGATTGAGGAATTGAAAAAGGAGATGGGGAAGTAAGGTGTGTTGATTTAGGGCCTGCAATTTTTATAAGGGGTAGGGTGTGACAAAAGGTCAGTTTATAGAATTAGAGTTTGACATTGAAGATTTTCCTTAATAAGTAGAGTAGGAGGTAACCATGATGATAAAAACACTGAAATTGTTTACGCTACTACTTTTAGCACTATATTTTTATTTAAGCTGCGAACGACCAACCAATACTGAAGATGAAATAACGAAAGATAGAAAATTAGCAGAGAAATTCGAAATTCATCTTCAACATCATTTCAATGATACTCATATCTATTTTGAAATTGATGAAAAACGGGTTTTTGATGGAACAGTCACTACAAATTATATTACTAGTCTGGCAGCAATCATTGCTCCAGAAATATTGGCTGGTAGTCACCACCTACGTGTTCTTATTGACGTAACTGAAGCGGACACTACATTTACCGTGCAGGACACGCTCATTATCGGCGTCACTTATGACTCAAGTGCGGCAAAAATAAAATACAAATTTTATAAACCTCCAAATCTTCCTCAGTATGATTGATAAACCAGTCTGCAATTCTATTGTTTTCTTCTCTCCTGCTGTTTCTTATTGCACCTGGCTTCTATACGCAGCTTCTGGTCTTTTGAAGATTTTGGGGTTTAAAAAATTGTAAGTGGATTCTTTTATGCTTAATAACAAGGAACGATGCAATTGATGGGGTGCGGACAATACCTTTAAAATGCTCGAGGGATTCAATGTTATATTTAGTAAAATAAAGGACGTTAAATTGATTATAAGTAATGGGGTAATATGTCAATGAGAAAGATCACAGTTTTAGGTATAGAGAGTTTGATAAAGGATTTTCTTTGTAAGGAGAGAGAAAATAACCCTAACCAATTTTCTAGCGGTGAGGATGAGAGCACGTTTGTGTTTGTTGGTAGAGGTTTCGGTAAATTTTCTTCTGTAGTATCTACCGAAGACGGGATCAAAACGTCTTACGGAGTTAGCAGCTTCAATAAGCCAAGTTCTTCCGAAGGATCTCTTTGAGAGAGGTACTTATTGGAACTCCTAAGGAATCTGGTTTCCTCTCCCGAAAGGGATTCTTCGAATTTTTTGAAGGAAGCGGATTGATGTTCAGGCCAGACAAGCCCAGCAAGTTTAGCAATCTGGTCGTTAGAGGAGAAAGAAGAGATATCGCCAATTTCAGAGATGATACCAGCGGCATAGATTTCACCGATACCTGGGATGGAGGTAAGGGGTATTAGGGAAAGCTTTAAGTTCTTCTTTTATAGCCTTATTAACCTGTTTAAGAGATTGTTTAAGTGTTCTGATGTTGTGGATAAGTTGAGCAATAATAAAATGGTTAGAAGAAGCGAGTTCGGGTCTAATGCGGTAAGATTCTCTGGAAACAGCTTTAAGAGTTTGAGCAATTTTATGAGGGTCTGGGAATCTGTTTTTGCTGTTTTTAACCAGGAAAGATACAAGTTCTTCTGGAGTAGTAGAAGCCACATCTTCAGGGGTAAGGAATTCTTCGAAGAAGGAGAAGGATGTAGCGGAGGTAAGAGGTTTGAAAGCTTTGTTCTGGACAAGAGCTAAATGTTGGAGGAAGAGGTGATTAAGAAGGACATTGGTTTGAGAGGCGATAGTATTAACGAGATGGCAATGATATCTACAGAGTTGTCTGAGAGGCATATAGGGGTCAGCGGGGACATGTGGATGAGGCAGGGAGCGATCAAGTCTGAGATAGTCAGCGATAGAGATAGCATCATTAGAATCGTTTTTATTGACCTCTCTGGTAGATTTTCTGAAGCGATAGATTTTGTATGGAGAAAGTCGGAATACACGAATAGAGAATTGAGAGAGGGTAGAAGAAGAAGCGATGGAATTGGCGATATGCCAGTCATAGAAGGAAGTAGATTCTATACCTATCAAAGAGATCCTACGGACAAGAATCTCAGAGGCATTGAAGGAAGAGCAAAGAGAGGGAAGGGTATTTTCAATTTCATCAGCACCGGAGGGAGAGTTAGAGAAGTTTTTTGGTTTAAAGATAATTTCACCTTTAGAGTCAACGACAGCGAGAGTGAGAGATCTGGAAGAGGGATCGATACCGGCATAAAGGATCATAATACACCTCCGGAAAAAATATTAAAGATTAGGGGCTCTGGTTGTCTCCATCCAGAGCAGCCTCGCATAATGAGCAGACATCCCAAGAAAGGAGCTGCAAAATGGGGTAAGCAGTTTGGATGGAGACCAGAGCTGCAAACTTTATCAAGCGGACAAAGCCGCAAGGAGGAAAAGCATAACATCTATCAACTCCTCCTATCTAATCTCACCAGAACCCCTATATTTTTTTCGAAGAATCCCTTTTGGGACAAGTACTTTCCTGGTTCTTTCTATAAAATATCAAACATAATATACGAGGGAGGTAAAAAAATGACTTCTTTTAAAAAAAGCAAAAATTTGCGAAGGTTTGGAATATTCGCAAGGTTGATATTCATATGTCTAATTATAATTTTAAGTATTTTAAATTGTAAAAATAACGAAAGCACTATTATTTCTCCAGGTAATAGCAATTTAATTTTTAATGATACTTTAACGATTATGTATAAAGATACTTTGTTTAATTATGATGAAAATATTTGGATTACTTTTGACTCATTGATGACAGATTCTCGATGCCCTATAGGCTACTGGTGCAAATGGGAAGGAAATGCTGAACTGTTATTTATTTTTAAAATAATAGAAAAAATTGGATTTACATTAAATACACATTATAGTTTTAGAAAAGATACAACAATTAATAATTACACCATATCATTAATAAATGTATTACCATATCCACATAAGGATAGTTTGTACACTGCAAGTGATTATTCGGCAGAGATAATTATTTATAAATAATACCCAATTAACGGATAAGAGCTCATTTGATACTTAATTCTCATAATTTAAAAAATATAATTTTCCAGCTTAAAGACTGCTTATCCGTTAATTTGGGATATCTAAAAAAACGGACAAATTCAGAATTGTAATATTTTACCATTATTCTAAGAAAGGAGCTAGACATATGTACTCTCTAAAAATTATAAAATTGTATCCAATTCCTTTTGTGCCCAATAGGTATTATGTAGCAACGAAGATAAAAATTGCTTTTTTATTAATTATTTTCTCTATTTTTTTGCTTGCCAGTTGTTCCAGTCCCTCTGAGACTAATGAGAAAAAAAAGGACCTAATAATTGGTAGTTGGGAATGGTGCTATAGTAAGCTCTATTGGCCTTCAGATTCAATTTTTTCTCCCGAATCGGTGGGTTATACTGAGAAAAGAGTTTTCTTAGAAGAGAAGATTGTAAAGATTTTTCGGAATGATTCATTAATATATATGTATCCTTATGAAGTTCAGTATTTTCAAATTGATAGCAATGAAGCTGAAGGCCAGCTAACTATTGAT
Source organism: Candidatus Neomarinimicrobiota bacterium (assembly GCA_017656425.1). NCBI lineage: Bacteria > Pseudomonadati > Fidelibacterota > Fidelibacterota bacterium. Next base: position 5,810 of record JACDNV010000015.1, read on the forward strand.
GATTGGACAACAGCTTTCTTCCATGTAAATAGCGATACTCTTATCATTAGTACATCTCATGTAGACGGTCCAATTGAATATTTTTATCGAGTAGAATAGAATTAATTAAAGACTACTTTTTTAGAAATTCATAACTAATATGATTAGAGGAGGAATAGAAAATGTTTCTAAAAAACTTTATCACAATAGTTATACTTATTTTTCCGACTCTGATAAATCAACGAGTATTGGCTCAAGAAGAATGGGTTTGTGAAACTGTTGCACCTGATGTGGATATTTTGACTAAACTTGGAATCACATCATATCAACCAACAATTGATAGTGTTACGATCAATATTTATGTACATGTTATTTTTCGTTCTGACAGCACCGGAGGATTAACTGATCAGCAAATAGAAAATTCATTATGTGTAATGAAAGGGGATTTTATGGTAGGTAACATCTATTTTTATAAAATGTGACAAGATTCGATCTTTAATGATAGGTATTACAACTTTACTAATGAATTGTTTGACAATCTTATCCAAGAGAATGCTCATTCTAATGCAATAGATATTTACTTTTTAAGAAGCGGTATATCTTACGGTAGAGCTTCAGGAATTCCTGGTCTGGCATTGGTTATTGGGGGGAATTATGCAGGAACATCAGTTTTGTCTCACGAAATGGGACATTGTTTAGGTTTGTATCATACTCATAGCGGTCGAGGATGCGGAGATTTTGCTAATTGTGCTGAAGAAATCGATGGGTCTAATTGCGATATTTGTGGTGACCTAGTTTGTGATACCCCTGCTGACCCATGTTTATCTGGTAATGTTAATGCTTCCTGTCAATATACAGGGCCATCTCAATTTAATCCAGATGTTGGAAATATAATGTCATATACACCTCCCTATTGTATGACACATTTTACTAATGAACAATTCGATCGGGCATTCACAATCGTCGAAAACGATCCAATGCTAAGTTCACTTATTACTATGATACAAATAATTTCAGATTCCATTATTTGTGATGAAGTATGGGCTACAGATGTATTAGTTGTTGGCAATGTAACTGTAAATTCAGGTATTACTTTAACCATTTTACCTGACATTGTAGTCAATTTTAATCCCACAATAAAACTTACTGTCAATGGTGTGCTTAACGCAAAAGGTACTTCTTTAAATCCTATCATTTTTAAACCTGATTCAGTTAAATGGTATGGTATTGTATTCGAGAACGGAAGCAGTGGATATTTACAATGCTGCGAAATCAAAAACAGTAAAAACATGATCATTATCAAAAGTGGTGCTGATGTTAAAATGTGCGATGATAATGAAATAACCTTACAGCCTGGTTTTACAGTTGAATTAGGTGGTAAATTCTATGCATACGTTGATCCGTCACTCGGGGATGGATTAGCAAAGTTCGCCTCATATCCCAATAAAAGTAATGGTAATGAAGAAACAAATAAGGACAGTGCCCAAACTTTTCAAAATAATCTACCGGCATACTATATCCTATCTAAAAATTATCCAAATCCATTTAATTCAACTACTACTTTAAAATATACGTTGAAAGAGAAAACAAAAGTTACCATAAAGATTTATGATATTTTAGGCAAAGAAATAATAACTATTGTAAATGAAACTCAACCAGCAGGATATCAATCGGTTACTTGGAATGGTACCGATAGTTACGGTAATCCTGTTCCGAGTGGTATCTATATCTACAGAATGGTTGCTGGTAACTTTACCAAATCATATAAAATGGTTTTAATAAAATGAGTAGATTTTTATTATTTGTTTGAATCGGAATGACTCTAACTATCGATTACAATTAACCTAGGAAGATGTTATTTAATTGGTAGTTTTACCAGTTTGCTTAGGATTTTCGAGATGTTTAAAAATTGGTTAGGTATAAGTCTGGTCATAGATAAAGATATTATTATGGATTATAGGAATGAGTAAATATTGCAAATATGTTTATTAAGGTGTTCTAATTTTAATTTTCAATAAATATGAGGAGGTTACGATGTTTAAGAAAATTATTCTTTGTTTTGCATTTTTCTTCTCTTCGTTTGCTTTAGCACAAATTACAATTAATAGTTCCGGTCATGCAACTTTTGGTGGAAATGTAACTGTTAACGGGTTTGCTGCAATAGGCACTTCTCCTTCCTTATCATATCGACTACGTATCAATAATTATAATGGAGCTAGCTCTATTGCGGGTCTATATGTCCTTAGTGTTGGAGAATCGGGAACGATTGTAAATCGAGGAGTATATGGTAAAGCTACTTGCTCTAATGGATATATTAATTATGGAATATACGGCTATGCGTCGGGAGGTGCAATTAATTGGGCTGGTTATTTTGCAGGAAATGTCTATACCACCGGTTCTTATCAATCCTCTGATGAGCGAATGAAGAAAAATATAAAACCACTGAATAAGAAAGAAATACTTTCTAAGATTGAACAATTAAAACCTGTACGTTTTCAGTTTTTGAGTGAATCGGAACTACGTGAAAAAGGTCTCCCGGCTTTAAATGCAAAAAGAGGATATCATATGGGGCTCATAGCCCATGAAGTGGAAAAGATATTTCCTGAAGTTGTGATTGACGTTCCACAACCCATCGAAGATGAGAATGGAGAGGTAAATGAAGAGTCGGAAATTGTAAATACCAAAGCAATTAATTACCAGGAATTAACGGTAGCCTTATTGGCTGCATTACAAGAATTGCAGAAAAGGATTGAAAAGCTGGAAAAACAAATGTCAACGGGAGGTAATTACTAAAACTGTTTTGTAATACTAAGGAAGTTCATGTACGAAAATTCTTATAATTCTTTTATATCGGGATGTTCAGGCACATTATGGTACGGACCAAATTTAAGGTTAATTGGGGAGGATAATGGATTTTTGCCGAATAATTTATCGACTATTATTCGTAGAATCCCTATTCGGGAGAGGAGACATAAATGCGATACTTTGGGATATTTTATAATCTTTCAGGATATTTACCGGGGTTTTAAATTTTTTATATGAATTTTTTCTCAGGAAATCGAAATATAATTGGTAGGATGAAGCTTTAACAAGGAAATCTTTTACTGAGCTGAATGATTCTATGCAGTAGAATTCGTCTTCGATTAATCTGTGAGAGGATTCTACATCGACATTAGTATTGGGGTAATATGTCCGTAGGATCCCTAATCGGGAGAGATCTGTATTACCTCTAAAGGTTTTAATCTTATTTCCTTTAGAAATCGTATAATGTTATTCTGTCTTTTAGGTTGTTATTTGCTATGATACTATCCGTAGGATCCCTAATCGGGATAGGTTATGTCTTTTCTACTTATCTTTGATTCTCTTTCCAAAAATCTCACAGAGCATAGCCTTTCCTCGGGCTATGCTCTCATCACTCATTACCCTTAATTTAATCAATCCTATTGTACCACCATGTGCATGAACTTTCCCATTTGCTCTAAATTTTGGCTTGTAAAAATATTGAATAGTATTTAAAATTGTGGGCTAAATAAGGAGTGTGTTATGGCGAGGTTAACAGTAGATGATATTAGTGTAAAAGACAAGAGAGTTTTGGTCAGAGTTGACTTTAATGTACCACTTGATGAAAAACAAAATATAACTGATGATTACCGTATCAGAGCTGCTTTGCCCACAATTAAAAAGCTGATTAGTGACGGTGGAAAAGTAATTTTAATGTCTCATCTTGGTAGACCTAAAGGAGAAAGAAAACCTGAATTGAGCTTAAAACCAGTTGCAAAAAGATTGCAGGAATTGTTACAGGGAACAAAAGTTTATTTTGTCGAAGATTGCATTGGTGATGAAGTTAAAAAGGCTGTAGATACTCTTAAACCTGGTGAGGTTTTACTATTAGAAAATGTGAGGTTTTACAAAGGGGAAGAGAAGAATGATCCAGAGTTTGCAAAAAAACTTGCTGAACTGGGTGATGTCTATGTAAATGATGCTTTTGCTACTGCTCATAGAGCTCATGCTTCTACAGCGGGTGTTGCAGAGTTGTTGGAAGTAAAAGCCGCAGGTTACTTACTGGAAAAAGAGTTAAAATATCTAAAAGATTATCTTGAAAATCCTGAGCAACCATACACAGCCATACTCGGTGGCGCAAAGGTATCAGGTAAGATAGAGATAATTGAAAGACTTATTGGAAAGGTAAAGTATTTATTGATCGGCGGTGGAATGAGCTATACATTTTTAAAAGCATTGGGATATGAAATTGGAAAATCACTTCTTGAAGAGGATAAAATTGATTTAGCAAAAAGCACAATGGAAAAAGCTAAGAACTTAGGATGTGAATTGATATTACCGACGGATGTAGTTGTAGTTTCTGAAATGTCTTCGGATGCTGATATCGAAGTTATTAATTTTAAAAATATTCCTTCTGATAAAATGGGTGTAGATATTGGTCCAGAGACAGTTGCTACTTTTAATGAGATTATTGAAAAGAGTAAAACTATTCTTTGGAATGGTCCATTGGGCGTATTCGAAATTGAAAAATTCTCTACAGGTACAGAATCGGTAGCAAGGAAGGTTGCTGAGGTTACAGAAAAGGGAGTAATTACAATTCTTGGTGGGGGAGATACTGCTTCTGCAGTTAAAAAATTTGGACTTGCTGATAAATTCACGCATGTTTCAACAGGTGGTGGAGCATCACTTGAGTTATTAGCTGGAGAGGAGTTAATTCCAATCAAATTATTAGAAAGGGAATGAGACATGAGGAATATAATTGTTGCCGGGAACTGGAAAATGAATAAAACAATAGATGAATCTGTCGATTTTGTCAAAACTTTACAGGAGAAAATTTCCACGCAGATTAAACCTGAAGTGCTCATTTTTCCGCCATTCACTTCCCTATATGCTGTTAATGTGAACATTGACAAGAATAAAATAAAACATGGAGCCCAGAACATGCATTTTGAAAAATCTGGAGCTTTTACAGGTGAAATCTCTGCAGATATGATTAAATCTTGTGGTTGTGAGTATGTTATATTAGGTCATTCAGAAAGAAGACATATTTTTATGGAATCTGATGGAATTATTTCCAAAAAAGTTGCTACTGCTCTTGAAAATGGGTTAAAGCCAGTTATTTGTATAGGAGAGAAGCTTGAAGAGAGGCAGGCAGGTAAGACTGAAGAAGTGTTAAAAAGACAATTTGAATCCGCCTTTTCAAATGTTTCTGATGAGCAGGTAAAGGACTGTATAATTGCTTATGAGCCTGTTTGGGCAATTGGCACTGGTATAAATGCCACCCCTGAGCAGGCATCTGATGCCCATATTTTTGTAAGATCATTATTAAAAGAAAATTATACTGATGAAGTCGCTGAATCAACACCGATACTATATGGCGGCAGTGTGAAACCTGAAAATTGTAGGGAACTTTTTGAAAAAGATGATGTAGATGGTTTTTTGATAGGTGGTGCTAGTTTGAAAATCGATTCATTTTTAAGTATAATTTTAACAGTAAATGAAATGATATCTTGAGGTAGGTATGTATACATTTTTAATAATTTTACACGTTCTTATTTGTATACTATTGGTAATCTCAGTGTTAATGCAAGCAAGTAAGGGTGGTGGTCTTTCAGGAACTTTTGGTGGTCTGGGTTCAAGTGCAATTTTTGGAGGTAGAGAGGCAGCAACGTTCCTATCAAAGGTTACGACAAGTTTAACAGTTGCATTTTTTATTGTAACGATAATTATTGCACTACTTTCCGCTCCCAGGGGTCAAGCCGAGAGTATAATAAAAAAACAGGCTGAGAAAGGAGCTATCCCAAGTGCTACTCTTCCTGTTCCAGAGGGTAGTTTACCACAGGTGCAAACACCAATACAGGATAATGAGAAGTAATAAATTATATAACAAAATTTGCCGAAGTGGTGGAACTGGTAGACACGCACGTTTGAGGGGCGTGTGGGGAAACCCGTGCGGGTTCGAGTCCCGCCTTCGGCACAAAGTATTTAAATTAAAGGGGAAAGATATGATTTCTAGGAGTTTTAAATTTTTAATAATTATATCTTTTATTTTAATGATTACAAATTTATTTGCTCAGGTATCTTCTGACCCGTTGATGGAAGCATATGATCTTTATAAAGCGGGGAAATATGCAGAGTCTCTTGAAAAATGTCGGGCGTTAATTAAATTAGAGCCAGATTATCCTGCAGCTATCTTTCTTTTAAGTAAGATATATTTTAATCTGGGAGAATTGGATAGTGCCAGAAATTATATAGATAAAGCAATCTCCCTAGATCCGGCAAATCAGGAATTCCGTAAGGAAAGAGAGAATATGTCAAATTTTATTTCAAAACTTGCAGAAGCATCCAGGTTATATAATAATGCCAAATATGAGGAAGCAGAGAAAATTTATTTAGAGATAATAAAGTTAAATCCAAATTTTGCTGATTCATATTATTTACTGGCAAGAGTTTATGTTAAACTTGGTAAGTATAAGGAAGCAAAAGTCTACTTTACGAAAGCTCTTGAGCTCAAGCCTGACGAAAAAAAATATCTTGATAACTACAATGCAATAGTAAAGCAATTACTATACGAAGGTAATCAGCTGCAAAAAAGTAGGGATTACAGAGGTGCGATAGAGAAGTTTAAAAATGCAATTAGTCTAAAACCTGACGATTATCTTGCATATTATTTAACCAGTGTCGTTTATTTGTTAATAAAAGATTATGACTCCACCTTTAAATACATCCATAAAGCAATTGAGCTAAACAAAGAGTATCCAAAGGCTTACTTGGTAAAAGGTAAAGCACATTATTATAAAGGTGAGTATCAAAAAGCAATAGAGTCTTTTAAAATGGCTTTGGAAATCGATCCGGAATATGTGGATGCATTAAAAAATCTGGGAATTGTATATTATAAAATGAGGAATTTAGATGAAGCATTGAAATATTATTTTGAAGCATTAAAACATGAAAAAAATGATGCAAATATATATGAGAATATTGGAGCTATACTAAATGAACAGAAGAAGTATGAAGAATCAATAAAATATTTAAAAAAAGCTGTTGAACTTGATCCAAGAGATAATGGTAGCTGGCTTAGATTAGCTCAGGCTTACAATTTCTTAGGCTTACCTGAGAAAGCAAAGGAAACTGTAAATAGAGCTTTACAGATAAAACCACGATGGGCTCCAGCACTAATCGAGCTTGGATTAGCGGAGAAGGCGCTAGGGAATAAAAGCGCAGCAAAGCAGGCATTTCTGATGGCTGCAAGAGATCCAAGATACAAAAAATACGCCGAGTACGAACTGCAAAGGCTGAAGTGATTAAACTAACTTTTGAATAAAATTATTACTAGGAGGGGCGATTAAATTCGTCCCTTTTTCATTTAAGAATATAATTTTTAATAGTTTTTATTAAATTAAATGTATGATAAAAGCTGTGATTTTCGATCTGGATAATACTTTAATAGATTTTATGAAAATGAAGGAGGCAAGTATATCTGCAGCTATTGATGCAATGCTTGATGCAGGGCTAGATAGGTCTCCAGATAAAATTAGAGAAGGTATAAATAAAATATATAATGAAAAAGGCATTGAATATCAATACGTTTTTGATGATTACTTAAAGAATGAGTTAGGAAAGATTAATTATAAGATTTTAGCTTCGGCTATAGTTGCATATAGGAAGGCAAAAGAGGGAAATCTTCAGACCTACCCCCATGTTCATAATACATTGATAAGTTTAATAAAAATGGGGATTCGACTGGCAGTTGTTTCCGATGCTCCAAGAAGGGAAGCTTGGTTGAGAATTTGTTCTTGTAACCTCCAGAATTATTTTGATGTCGTTATGACATTTGAGGATACCAACTTAAGAAAACCTAACCCAAAGCCATTTCAGCTAACATTGGAAAGATTAGAGATAAAGCCTGAAGAGGCTATCATGGTTGGTGATTGGGTTGAAAGGGATTTGATTGGAGCAAAAAAGGTTGGAATGAAAACAGTATTTGCCCGTTATGGTGATACTTTTGGGACAGCATTTTCAGGAGCAGATTATGAAATCGATTATGTAGATGAAATAATAGAAATTGTAAAAAAAGAAAACGGATATCGATGAAAATAGGCATTGATATAATTAAAATAGATAGAATAGATAGACTGATCCAGAATTATGGGAATAAATTTTTAGATAAGTACTTTGATAAGGAAGAAATTAGATATTGTAAAAGTAAGGTTGTTCCACTTCAGCATTTTGCTGGAAAATTTGCAGCTAAAGAAGCAGTCAAAAAGGCACTTCTTTCCACCAATCCAACTTTAATTGTTCCCCTGAGCGATATTGTAATAAGGAATAATTCATTGGGGAAACCATATGTGAGATTACGTGGTAACGTTGGTGAAATTTGTAAGAACTATATTATTGAGGTCTCAATATCCCATGAAAAAAACGACTATGCTATAGCAATAGCTCTGGTGGCGATATGAGAGAGTATGTTTTAAGTAATGAAGAAGCAAAAATTGTAGACAGTTTTACTATAGAAAAACTTGGTATTTCCGGGAAAAAGTTAATGAATAGAGCTGGTAAGGCGGTTGCCACAAAGGTAAAGGAAATATTAAAGGATATTCCTGGAAGTAGAGTGGACATCTTTTGTGGTACCGGAAATAACGGAGGAGATGGGTTCGTATGTGGACTGAATCTATATGATTGGGGAGCTATTGTATATATCTGGGTTGTTGGAAATAAAGAAAAAATAAAAGGCGATGCAAAGTATTACTTTGACAAATGTTTAGAAAGTGGATTAAATATAAACTATATAGAAAAAGTCGAAGATGTTGGGAAAATTCATAATATAATCGAGACGGATTTAATAGTAGATGCTATTTTCGGAACTGGATTTAAAGGTAACGTTAAGCCTCCGATTGACAGAATTATTGAGATTATTAATAATTCCACTAGACCGGTTATATCTGTTGATATACCATCAGGTGTTAATGGTGATTCAGGTATAGTTCATGATATAGCTGTGAAAGCGAATGCAACTGTCACTATGGGATTTTTAAAAAGGGGTTTGCTACTTTATCCAGGCAAAAGGTATGCAGGTGAAGTAACTGTAGCGGATATAGGTTACAATGAGCAATCATTTAATGTTCTAAAAAATAAAACTTATCTTATACACAAAGAAGAGATTGTTGATTTAATCCCACCGCTATATTGGGATACATATAAGCACAGACAGGGGAAAGTGCTGGTATTTGCTGGATCTGTTGGAATGACTGGTGCTGCTGTATTAACCTGTGAAGCTGCGATGAGGACTGGTGCAGGTCTTGTTGTACTATCTATCCCTAAATCATTGAATGATATAGTCGAAATAAAGTTAACTGAGGTATTGAGTATGCCAGTAAATGAATCTGAGAAACAAACTTTTACTGTAGATTCACTTACAGATAATGTTAGGGAGAGGATAAAGTGGAGCGATGTTATTGTATTTGGCCCAGGAGTATCTTACTGTGAACATGTGATTGTTTTTGGAGAAAACTTGTTAAAAAGTGTTAATAAACCTGTTGTTATTGATGCTGATGGGCTAAAAATTTTCAAGAATAATACTGAGTTAATCAAGAAAGTAAAAGAAATAGTGTTGACACCTCATTATGGGGAATTTTCATTGATTACAGGTATTCCCTTAGATGAAATAAAAATGAATGTTGTTGATATAGGCAGAGAATTTGCAATATCAAATGGGTGTGTATTAGTATTGAAGGGAGCACCGACGCTTGTATTTAATCAGGAGGGTGATGTCGTGTTTAATTCAACAGGTAATCCCGGGCTTGCAACAGGTGGTACAGGTGATGTACTGACTGGAATGATAGCTTCTTTAATCGCTCAAGGAATGAGTGTATGGGATGCAGCTATTTCTGCTGTTTTTATACATGGATATACAGCTGATATTATTGCGATGGAATCAAGCATGAGAGGCTTGGTGGCGGGTGATATTATAAAGAAGTTACCAGTTATACTCAAAGAGTTTGAAAGAGTTGAATAATAATGTATAGGGGACATTTCACAAAGATACCGATTATAGTTTATACAATCATTATTTTCGTACTATCATCTATGGAGAGTGGTGGAGCATTTAATGTATTAGGAGTGGATAAAATTTTACATTTAATAGAATTTGGTTTATACGCGGTGTTAATGAATATAGCAATTATAAGTTCATCGAATAAGTATTTAATTATGAATAATTGCTATTATACTGTTTTACTTTCGATGGTTTACGCTGCTTCTGATGAAATACATCAGTTTTTTGTTCCAACAAGAGATTGTTCAATTTATGATTTTATGGCTGATGTAATAGGAATTTTGATTTTTTTGGGCATTTTTAAAATTTTTTTAAGAGTAGTGAAAAGTTCATATGTATTTGGCAAGGTTAAAAATAGTTAATTTTGCAGTAATCAAAGAGATCAACGTAGATTTTAAAAAAGGCTTTAATGTTTTAACTGGGGAAACAGGGGCAGGGAAATCCATTATTGTTGATGCACTCAGTCTGTCTCTTGGAGAGAAATTACCAACTGATGTAATAAGATCAGGTGAGGAATACACATCTGTTGAAGTTACTTTCAATGAATTAGATTCAAATAAAAATGTGCGAGAATTTATGATTGAAAATGAGATACCTTTTATTAATTCCAATATAATATTAAAGAGGGAATTATATAGAAGTGGTAGAACCAAATCATTCATAAACAACAAACAGGTGAATTTGTCTCTGTTAAAACGTGTAGGTGATATCATTGTTGACCTACATGGACAGCACGATCATCAAGCATTATTAAAAGATGCGACGCATATTGATTATCTTGATCTATTTGCTAATACAAAGAGTGATATAATCAAATTAAAGGAAATTTATAACAGGATAAACAATATAAAAGAAAAAATTTCAATTCTTGAAGAGAAGAAGAAGATATTTAATGAAAAGAAAGAGTTATGGGAGTTTCAGATTAATGAAATTGATAGAATTGACCCAAAGCCTGGTGAATATGACGAATTAATGGAAGAAAAAAGAGTACTTGAAAATTCTGAAAAAATATTTCAAATATCCAAAGAGATAAATTCAGCCATTTATGAATCTGAGAATTCAATATTTGAGCAATTGCAAGCTGTTGAAAAAAAGTTAAGCCAGCTTTGCGATATATCCTCTGGTTTCAAAGAATATCATGAGCAAATATTCAATCTTAAATTTATATTGAGGGAGCTATCAGAAAGAATTGCAGATTTCGTTTCGTCGATTGATTTTAACCCTTCTAGACTTGACTATATAAATAATAGAATATTCACTCTCCAACAATTAATGAAGAAATACAATAAAACAATAAATGAAATAATAGAGTACAGAAAAGAGCTTGATTGTAAAATGATCGAGGACGAAGATCTAGATAAAAAAATATTGATATTAAGAGAAGATTTAGAAAAACTACAGGATCAATATTTAAAATTAGCTCTTGAAATATCTAGGAAAAGGAAAGAAAGTGCGTTACAATTTCAGAGGGAAGTAGAAAATAAGCTTAATTTTCTCGGAATTAAAAAAGCAAAGTTTGTTATAAATATTAAATATATTGAAGATAAAGATGGTCCTTTCATTGTAGATGGTGTACCTGTGAGTGCTACATCCTCTGGGATAGATGAGGTAAAATTTAAAATTTCTACAAATCCGGGAGAGGATGTAAAGCCATTTTCATTAATTGTTTCAGGTGGTGAAGTTTCTAGGATAATGCTGGCGATAAAAAGTATATTAGCAGGGAAAGATAATATTCCTGTACTTATATTTGATGAAATAGACACTGGTATATCGGGGAAAATTGCTCATGTAGTGGGAGAGGAATTGTTAAAATTGGGTAAATACCATCAGATAATATGTATTACTCATCTACCTCAGATTGCATGTCTTGGGACATACCACTACAAAGTCTATAAAGAGATAAAGGACGGGAAAACTTACACTCTTATTAAAAGTTTGAATGAAGATGAAAGGATTATGGAAATAGCGAGTCTGGTTAGTGGGAAAAATATAACTGATACTAGTATTATTCAGGCCAAAGAAATGCTTGGACAAAATAGGAAGAATTAATAAATGGAAAAATTTGTTATTTATGGTGGACATAAACTCTCAGGCAGAGTAAGAATTAGTGGAGCAAAAAATGCTGCATTACCTATCATGGCTGCTACAATACTTGCACCTGGAAAATATGAAATAAGGAATGTACCGCATTTGAGAGATACATTTACTATGTTGGAAGTTTTAAAGGCTACGGGTGTAACTGGCGAATTAAAAAATAATCAAGTAACACTTGACACAACTAAATGCGATGACCCTTTTGCACCCTACGAGCTGGTAAAACAAATGAGAGCTTCCTTTTATGTATTAGGTCCACTTTTGGCAAGATTTGGTGAAGCAAAGGTTTCATTACCTGGTGGCTGTGCGTGGGGACCAAGACCTGTTGATTTACATATTAAAGGTATGAAGTTGTTAGGAGCAGATATTGGGTTAGACCATGGATATGTAATTTCAAAGTGTAGAAGATTAAAAGGTAACATAATCAATCTTGATATCACAAGTGTTGGTGCAACTGGTAATATTATGATGGCAGCATCTCTTGCAAGAGGTGAAACGATAATAACTAATGCAGCAAGAGAGCCAGAAATAGTTCACCTTGCAATGTTTCTGAAAAGTATGGGTGCAAAAATTGATGGGGAAGGTACAGATGTTATCAAGATTAGAGGAGTAGATGAACTGCATCCAGCTAATATAGAAATTATCCCTGATAGGATAGAGGCTGGAACTTTTCTATTAGCAGGCGCTATGATTGGGGACGATGTAACTATCGAAAATGTTAATATAAATCATATCACATCAATACTTGCTAAATTAAAAGAAGCAAAAATCAAATTTAAGATTGTAGAAGATGGAAAAATTATAATCTCTCGCCCAGCAAAAATAAAGTCCGTTAATATTACAACAACACCTTACCCTGGGTTTCCAACTGATATGCAGGCACAATGGATGGCTATGATGGCAATTGCTGATGGTAGTTCTGTTATTGTTGAAGAAATATATAAAGATAGGTTTACACATGTACCTGAATTGCAAAGACTTGGGGCAGATATACAGCTCGATAATAACGTTGCAATTGTAAAGGGTGTTAAAGAATTGATTGGTGCACAGGTAATGTCCACAGACATTAGAGCAAGTGCTTCATTGATCCTTGCAGGTTTAGTGGCAAAAGGCAGAACCGATATTTACAGAATTTATCACATTGAAAGAGGATATGAAAATATAGATATAAAACTTAGAAAACTTGGTGCAAAGATAGAACGTGAAAAGACAGATATTATTTAATTTAAATTTAAGATTCTAAAGAATTTTATCTAAAAGAGGAATTGATGGAAATTAGAATTGATTTAAGAAGCGATACGGTAACAAAACCAACCCCGGAGATGAGGAAGGTGATTTGTGAAGCGGAGGTCGGAGATGATGTCCTAGGTGATGACCCTACTGTTAATAAACTACAGCGAATGATGGCTGAGCTTACAGGAAAAGAATCAGCTTTATATGTTCCAAGTGGCACTATGTCAAATCAAATTGCAATAAAGGTCAACACACAGCCCGGTGATGAGGTAATTTGTGAGGCAGGGTCACATATATTCAATTATGAAGCAAGTGCCCCCTCGTTTATATCGTCTGTTCAGATATATCCAATACAGGGTAACAAAGGGGTTATGAATATAGAAGAAGTGAAAAGAGCAATAAGACCTAAAAATATACATCATCCAGTTACTCGGTTAATTGTTGTTGAGAATACTCATAACAGAGCAGGGGGAACTATATATCCTTTAGAAGAGATTATTAAGCTGAGTGAGATTGCTAAAGAAAATGGGGTTAGAATGCATCTTGATGGTGCAAGGCTTTGGAATGCATCGATTGAAACTGGTATATCAATCAAAGAGTATTCAAAGTATTTTGATACTGTAAATCTATGTTTTTCAAAAGGTCTGGGTGCTCCTGTTGGTTCTATACTTGTAGGAGATAGCCAGACTATTGAGAAGGCAAGGAAAGTCAGAAAGATACTCGGTGGCGGAATGAGACAGGCAGGATTACTGGCTGCAGCTTGTATTTATGCTGTGGAGAATAATTTTAAAAGGTTGAAGGAAGACCATGAAAATGCGAAGAGATTAGCAGAGGGAATAAACTCGATTGATGGTTTATCTGTGGACATGGACGCTGTTCATACAAATATTGTTATGATCGATATTATAAAGAAAGATGTAACAGCCTATACGATTCAGGAAAAACTTTTGGAAAATGGTGTTGGAATGCTTGCAATTAGCGAGAGTAGACTAAGGGCAGTTACTCATCTTGGGGTAACAAAATTGGACATTGACGAAACAATTTCATTTATCAAAAAAATATTTGAAGGAGCATGAAAGTAATTCTTATCGGTGCAGGGGAAGTAGGGTACTATTTAGCAAAAAAGCTGATTCAGGAAAATCATGATTTGTATATAATTGATAATAATCCAGATAAAGTAGAAAGAGTATCTGAAACTCTTGATGCTATAGTTATTCATGGCAATGGCGCGAGTCAGAATGTACTTGAAAGTGTAGGTGCTAAAGATGCAGATATTTTGATTGCTGCTAGTTCTATAGATGAGGTTAATATTCTGTCCTGTTTAATTGGAAAAGAGGTAGGAGTTAAAAACACAGTTGCCAGAGTGAGAAGCAGGGAATTTCTAAAAGAGGGAAGTGTTATAAATAAAGAAAAGTATGGAATCGATCTAATAGTACACCCTGAAAAGGTAACTGCTGATGAGATTATAAAATTGATATATTATCCATATACTTCCAAGATTGTTGATTTTGGTGGCGGAAAGTTGACTATTGCCGCTATAAAGATAAAAAATAATAGCAGAATAGTAGGTAAGTCGATAATAGAAGTTACCAGTCAAGCCAGTAATAACTTCCTCTGTCTCTGTATAGAAAGGGATGGGAAAACTATAATACCACATGGAGATGATGTTTTTATCGAAAACGATACAATTTATGTGATTTCGAATATAAAGGACTTAAAAGGGGTTTTGAAAACAATATTTCCTGAGTATAAAGAGCAGCAGAATATAATGATATATGGGGCAAGTAGCATAGGGAAGATGGTCGCAGAGAAGATTTCAGAAGATCTAAATGTTAAGCTAATTGAGGGAAACAAAGAAGATGCAAAACAGGCTGCCGAGGAGTTACTTGATACCTTGATTTTGCTGGGAGAGGGGACAGATATAGAGCTTTTAACTTCAGAGCAGATAGAATTCATGGATAGTTTTATTGCAGTTTCGGATAATGAGGAGTCCAACCTTCTTGCAGCACTTTTGGCAAAGTATTTAGGAGTAAAAAGAACGATAGCGCATATTAATACAAATGACTATATACCAATTATAAGTAAACTTGGTATTGATTCTGTTATAAGTAAGAATATAGCTACGGCGAATGCTATAATGAAATTTATGAGAAGAGGGAGAATAATCTCCGTATCGTTATTTGAGGGAATAGATGCAGAGGCAATAGAACTTGTCCCAAGAGAGAAGAGTTACGCTACTAAAAAACCTATAAAAGATTTAGGCCTACATAGAGATATTTTAATTGGGGCTATAATAAGGAATAATGAAGTTATAATTCCTAAAGGCGATACAATTATTGAACCTGATGATAACGTTGTTGTTTTTACAAAACCTTATTTGATTGGAAAAGTAGAAAAATATTTTAATTAAATGACAACTCTATAATATACAGAATAATCAAATAGAAGAGGCAATTACATGTTGAAGAGTAAAATTTTAGTTACAATAATGATATTTTTTATGACTATATCAGCACAGCAGGCTGATACAACCGTTTCGGTTACTGAAGAAGTAGTTGAAAAGGAACAAAAAATACCAATAGCTGTCATGGATTTAGACGCTAATAACATTGATGAATCTGAAGCAAAAGCACTCTCCGATAGGATGAGGGTAGAGATTGTCCAGATTGGTGTGTTTGATGTGATGGAAAGAAAGAGGATGGCAGATATTCTTAATGAAATGAAATTTCAGTTATCAGGGACTACAACTGATGCTAATGCAATTGAAATAGGAAAAATGGTTGGTGTTCGGAAAATTGTTGCTGGTTCTGTTGGTAAGATTGATAATATTTATACAATAAGCGTTAGGTTGATAGATATTGAAACTGGAAGAATTGAAAGGACTGCTGTATATGACATTTATGGAACTTTAAGTACAGTTTTTAAGATAGGGATACCTACGGTAGCATCAGATCTGTGTAGTGTTAAGAAAATGAAGCCAAAAAGTATATTATATTTAGATTCTAGGCCATCACAAGCAGATGTTTATGTTGACGGAATTTATGAAGGTATGACGCCGATATTCCTTGAAATAGAACCACAGGTTGCACATAGGTTAGTTTTAAAAAAAGAAAGCTATGCTGATAGAGAAAAAATGATATTTTTAAACAAAAATCAGATAGTTGAAATGATATTAAATCTTGAAAAAATACCTGTCCCTGCGGTAGTAAAACCTGAGTTGATCAAAGAGGAAAAGAATAAAGTAAAAAGAAGTTATAACAATGGTTTTAAAGTGTCATATTCCTTTTCAAGGGATGTAACAGTAATTAATGATTTTATATCATCGATTAATTATAAGATAAACAATGGAGTAAACCTTTTTAAAACGAAAATTGAAAATTATCAATTTCCTGAGATAACATCCTTTAATGGGATAGAATTCTGGAATACTGATAGGAGTGATGAAGTCACTATTGATTTTGGAATAGCTATTTATAAATCCAATTTGGAAGAGTGGTTTGGTAATCTGGTAGGTGGTGAGAGCGAAAGTGAGCAGTACAGAATGGAAATCTGGAATCCTAGATTGACGTTTAATTTATGTATTACACCTGTTAAGTATTTTTTATTTTATCCATTTTTTAATATTGGATTTGGATACAATGTTTTGTTTTTAAATGTTTATCATGAGATTTTTTCAATTGGAGGTCCTACATACCATACCTGGGGATTCAACTATGGAGCTGGATTTGAGATAAGACCGATAAAGCCAATAGGTATGAGTATAGAATGGAATAGAAGAAATATGAATTTAAAGTTAATGGATATCAATAAGATTACAAAAAAATTCGATGAGAATGGACTTGATAGATTTGATATCAGCGGTGAAAATATATCCTTTTCTATAACGTTCTATTATTAAAAAAAATTAAAAAATAAAATATGATATATTGATTTAATTAATAGCTTTCTTTAATTTACCGACCGGTAAGTAAAATGGAGAAGTTATGGATAATGTCTTTGATACCAAGGCAAAACTTATAGAAATCGCAACTGAAATGTTTGCCCAAAATGGATATGAAAATACCTCTATGAGGGAAATAGCAGAGAGAGCAGGTATATCTAAACCTGCAATTTATTACTATTTTAAAAGTAAAGAAGAACTATTCTTAGAGATGCTGAAAACAACGTTTCAGAAGTTTGTCAAAAGTATTGACGAAGTTTTTACTTCAGACTTGTCTCCTAAGGAAAAGCTTTTAAACTTTATTATTGCAATGTTTGAAAAAACGAAGGAAAAACCGGAGATCTTTAGGATTATCCATAGCATAAATCTCGAGGATATAAAAATAGATATCGCGTTGAACTTCAGAGAAAGATTTAAGTTTATACGGGATAATTTAAAAAAGATTTTTGATGATGGTGTGAAGAAAGGTTTATTTAGAAACGATATTGATATGGATGTCTTCTTAGCATGTTTTAACGGTGCATTGAGTTTACATGTCTTAAGATTTATTAAAGTTGGAAATATTGAATTGAATAGAGAAAGAGCAGAAAAAATTTTGGACCTATTTCTTAATGGAATATCTAAAAAGTATGGAGGAAAAGAATGAGATACAAAAACCTGTTTCCATGGATTTTAATGACAGTATTAAGTGTGACTATCCTATGGGGTAAAGAATTTGAGATTACACTTGAAACAGCGAAGAAAATTGCTTTAGAAAATAATCCTGATATTAGGGTAGCAAAAAAAGAACTTAAACAGGCAGAATTAAGACTTGTTGAAGCAAGAGCAAACTTTTTTCCGACTATATCAGCCTTCTCTCAATTACAGCATGCATGGGAGTTACCAACTGTTATTATGAATAATCCCTTTTATGATCCCGTCTTAAATCCGAGGAAAAAATTGTATTTCAAAATGGGGACAGAAAATAATATTGCTTATGGATTGAATTTACAACTACCTATTTTCACTGGAGGGTCAATCTACTATGGATATAAAATGGCTCTAATGAATAGAGAAATAGCTGAAGCTCAGTTAAAATCTAAGGAACAAGAAGTAATTTCCAATGTAATAAATGCCTATTATAATGTTTTATTCTTACAATCAATGTTAAAAGTTACAGAAGAAGCTCTTGAGGCTGCCACAGAAAATTTAAAGCAGGTAAAATATTATTATAATGAGGGAAAAGCATCTGAGTTTGATTTGATTAGAGCCGAAGTGCAGTTGGAAAATTACAAGCCACAGCTACTTTCTGTTAAAAATCAAATTAGAATTGCTAAAGATAGATTGAAGATGTTGTTAGGTATTGACGATAGCGTAGAAATTATATGCATTGATAGTTTGTATTATCAGGAAACAGAATTTTTAAAAAAACCGCTTGAGGAATTGATTGAAAATGCAATTGACAATAGAGCCGATATTAAAATTTTAAAGATTCAGAAAGACTTATTGAAAACTCAGGTAAAATTAAACAGAGCATCATTAATGCCAACACTCGCCTTTTCGACAAATTACCAATATCAGGGGCAAAGAGATGATTTCAACTTTGAATCAGAAGATTTCTTCAGATCATCGAGTTCATCTTTAAGTCTGAGCATCCCATTATTCTCAGGTTTTAAAAATCATTCAAGAATTCAACAGAGTAAAATTGAGGTAAGGAAGTTTCAGGACAGATTTGATCATGCTATTAATGGTGTAAAAATTGAAGTTAAAAGTGCATGGCTCAAATTGAAAGAGGCTGCGCAGAACGTTCAAACTCAGTTGAAAATAGTAGAGCAGTCAAAGGAATCAATGAGATTGGCAAACCTTATGTACAAGGAGGGTATGAATACGCAGCTTGATGTATTAAATGCTCAGGTAGCTTTAAATCAATCAAAGATGAATTACCAGAGGTATTTACTTGAGTATAATTTAGCTCTGGCTAGTCTATTAAAAGCTCTGAACCTGTTATAGAGATTAGAGGAGGTGATTATGTCAAAAGGAAGAAATGATTCCAGATCTATGAAGTTAGCAATTTATTGGGTATTTATATTGACTGTAATTGCTATCTCAAAGTGTAGCGGACCTGGTAATGTTGGTAAAGAAACTGAAGTTACGTTTCCCGTCCAGGTGATGAAAGTTAAAAAGGGAGAAATAGTAAAAACAACAGATTATTTTGGAGATATAAAGGGACTAAAAGAGATACGTATATTCTCACCCCTATCGAGTAAACTTTTAAAGATAAACAAAGATGTAGGTGATTTTGTAAAAAAGGGAGATACATTGGGAATTGTAGACAATGAAAGAATCTATCAGATGGTAAGACAGGCTGAAGCATCCTATGCATCTGCCAGAGCGCAGTATCAAAATATTAATACAGAATATGAGCGAATTAAAAATTTATACCAGAACAATGCGGTTAGTAGATCACAGTATGATCAGATAAAAGCTCAAATGGAAACTGCTGAGGCAGGCGTCAAGCAAGCTGAAGCAAATTTAAAAACAGTTAAAAAACAGTTTTACGATAGTTACCTTATTACCCTTATAAATGGAATAGTTTCAAACAGAATGTATGATGTTGGGGACATGTGTACTCCTCAGATGCCGATATTTACTGTTGTGGATATGGATACTGTTAAAATTGAGGTTCAAGTACCTGATAACGAAATATCAATGATCAAAAAAGGGCAGCAGGCTATAATTACTGTTGATGCTTACCCAGATACAGAATTTATTGGTACTGTGTACAATGTCTACCCTACTATAAATCCAGCCACTAGAACTACAACGGTTGAGATTCGTTTTCGTAATAAAGATTATTTATTGAAACCCGGGATGTTTGCACGGATAAAGATAATTGTACAAAAAAAGAATGATGCGATCGTGATCCCAAGGAAAGCAGTATTGGAGAAAACAGAATTGGATGTATCATCTGGTGAGATAACTACAAGCAAAGTTAGAACAAAGCGATATGTATATGTCGTAAATGGCAACCTAGCGTATAAAAGGGAAATTGAGACAGGAATCGAAAATGACTATTTCATTGAAGTTGTAAAAGGATTAAGAGAAAATGATTCGTTAGTAACTGTGGGTCAGCAATTTTTATCTGATTCAGCTAAGGTTGAAATCATAAGGTGAGGTGTAGTATGTTTTTATCAAGGTTATCAATAAAAAGGGGAATAACATTTACGATGATCTATTTAATCCTTGTGGGATTTGGTATATTTGGTTTATCTCAATTAAAGCTTGATCTTTATCCAAATATTCAGTTTCCCGTTATAGCTGTATTTTCTAACTACCCAGGCGTCGGACCTGAGGATATAGAAAATTCAATAACAAAACCTCTTGAAAGGGCAGTGATATCAGTGGAAAATATCAGGCATGTTACAAGTTATAGTTCATCAGGCAGTTCAGTTTTGCTACTGGAGTTTGACTGGGGAACTGACATGAAAAAAGCTGAAAATGATGTAAGGAAGAGTATTGATTTAATAAGAGATTATTTACCTGAAGAAGCAGCAGAGCCAGTTTCCTTTACATTTGATCCCAGTATGATGCCTATTCAATTTATAACACTAAGTTCGGATAGATTGGGTGAGGCAGAATTGAAGCAAGTAGCTGATGAGCAGATATCTCCGAGACTGGAAAGGATTCCTGGGGTTGCATCAGCTGATGTTCGCGGAGGATTAGAAAGAGAGATAAAAATACTCTTTAATCCCAATAAAATGGCGGCTATTGGAATATCGGTTCAGAACTTGATACAAAGATTGCAAATGGAAAATCTGCAAATTCCTGCGGGGATAATAGACAATGAAGAACTGGAGTATACAGTAAGAGCATACGGAGAATATACTGATATTAAGCAAATAGAAAATACCGTTATTGGTTACAAAGAAGGAAAGCCAATTTATCTTAAAGAAGTGGCTACAATTATCGATGGTTATAAAGAAAAAAGAGCTGTAGTTAGAAATAATGGAGTTAATGCGGTTACATTGATAATAAGAAAACAATCTGATGCTAATACAGTTCAAACAGCACGCCGTGTGCGGAAAGAATTGCCACAGATTATGTCTCTTGTGGGGGGTAATATAAAATACAGTATTATTTTTGATTCATCAAAATTTATAACCAGGTCCATAAGTAATCTTGCTTCTACCGCCATTCAAGCTTTTATTTTAGCATTTATTGTAATTCTATTCTTCTTGAGAAACGTCAGAAGTTCACTTATTGTATCGGTCAGTATTCCAATTTCCCTATTGGTTACTTTCTTCGTTATGAACCAGGCTGGAATTACTCTTAATATAATTTCAATGGCAGGTCTTGCCCTTGCAATAGGTATGCTTGTGGATAATTCAATTGTTGTACTGGAGAATATTTTTAGGCATAGGGAGTACGGTAAAGACGCTTTTGTAGCAGCTGATGATGGAGCAAGTGAAGTAGCAAATGCAATTATAGCTTCAACGCTTACAACACTGGCTATTTTTATCCCGATATTATTTGTGCCCGGTATTGCAGGTGTTATGTTCAAAGATATGGTGGTCACAATAGTTTTGTCATTGACTACCTCGCTATTAGTAGCCCTTACTCTTATTCCTCTTCTATCAAGTAGATTGCTTAGAGTTGGGATCAGGCAAGCAAGAGTTAAGACTATGAAGAAATTAAATAACTCTATCGAAAATTTTCTTTCATTTATTGAGAGAAAAAATGTAGAGATTCTTGATTATTTCATGGTGAGAAAAAAAATATTTCTTGCGGGCATATTGGTTCTTTTTGTCGTAACAATGTTTTTAACTCGCTTTCTGGGAGGTGAATTCTTACCGAAAACTGATCAATCCGAACTTGAGATTACTATCGAAAGAGAGCCGGGTGTATCTCTTACATCCATGGATAAAACGGTAAGAGAAATAGAAAAAATGATACGAGATGAGGTTCCTGAAGCTAAAAATATATATGTAAGTTTTGGATCTCGAGAGGGCATAGCGTCAGTCTTTGGTTCTAATTCATCAAATGAAGGTGAAATAAGAATTGACCTTCCAGACGTGAGAGAAAGAGATAGGTCTGTATTTGAAATAAGTAATGTTTTAAGAGAAAAACTTTCAAGATTCCCCGGGCTAAAATTTAATTTTTCTGAAGGAATGAATATGTTTGGGACAGCTGGTGATATCCAAGTCAAAATCTTTGGCTACAATCGGCGGATAGCAGAAGCATTGGCAAATAAAATTGAAGAGGAAATCAAAACTATTCCAGGGGTTGTTGATGTAACGAAGAGTTTCAAAATTCCAAAGCCTGAGTACAAAATTGTCTTCGATAGAGAAAAGATTTACTCAATGGGATTAAGTGTATTTCAGATTTCTTCGATCATAGAGGCGCAGCTTAAAGGAAAAGTTGCAACTCTTTATAGAGAAGGAGGTAGGGAATATGATGTTACCGTACAGGCAGATGAAAATTTTAGAAATACCAAAAGCGATATAGAGAATATTTATATACCGACATTGACCGGAGCTCAAATTCCACTGAAAAGCGTGGCACGAGTTATACTTTCTGATGCTCCACAGCAAATTATAAGAGAGGACCAGGAAAGAATGGTTACTGTCAATTGTGACGTTTCTGGAAGAGACCTTCAGTCCGTTGTATCTGATATTAAAAAAGTATTGAGGAGGATACCTTTCCCAAGGGATTTTAGGTATGAAATTGGAGGTACAGCTAAAGATCAGCAAGAATCATTTTTCTATCTTGGCATAGCTCTTCTTGGTGCTATAATACTTGTTTATATGGTTATGGCTTCTCAATTTGAATCATTAATCGATCCATTTATAATAATGTTTACAGTACCACTTGCAATGATGGGGGTTGTATGGTTTCTACTTATTACGGGTACTACATTGAGTATAACCGCATTAATTGGATGTGTGCTTCTTGTAGGTATTGTTGTTAACAACGGTATAGTTTTAATTGATTATATAAATCAGCAAAGGGAAAAACATGGTAAAGGTCTCTGGGAAGCAGTGTTGATAGGTGCGAAAAGGAGAATGAGACCAATTCTTATGACTGCTATGACTACAATTCTTTCGATGATTCCTCTCTCTTTGAAACTGGGCTCAGGCGCAGAGATATGGGCACCGCTTGCAAGGGCAGTAATTGGTGGATTGACGGTTTCTACTTTTCTCACTTTGATAATGGTTCCACTTATTTATTTGTATTTTGAACAGATATCACTAAAAAGAAAAGTAAAAAAAGGATTAGCAGATCGTTCAGAACTTGAAAGACCAGAGAACCTTGATATAGATATGATCAAATAAATGACAAATATTGCTTTAGTATTTAAGTATAGT
Source organism: Candidatus Neomarinimicrobiota bacterium (assembly GCA_017656425.1). Classification (NCBI taxonomy): domain Bacteria; kingdom Pseudomonadati; phylum Fidelibacterota; species Fidelibacterota bacterium. Next base: position 29,454 of record JACDNV010000015.1, read on the forward strand.
TCTATTATTGAATAGTTTATTAAGAGTCTAATTCTTTTTTGTGTAAAAACTCTCATATCAGACATAAAAAATCAAACTTATTCAAAATGGATGGTTTATTATAATAAAATTTTAATCCAATCTCTTCCATTTTTAGCTACATCAACATAAGCACGAAATAATATTATTTACAGAACTGCATACGAATGGAATATGGCTTTGGATCTGGTAACTTTGCGGAAAGCTTTATGGATAGCTTTTATGGAATTGGTGATATAGATCAGTTTTCGAATATCAGGTGAATATTCAAAGCAGTTAGAAAGTTTCCACTTGCTTTTCCATGAATTAATAACTAATTGATATCGTTTTTCACCTCTGTTTTCCAGTTGCAAAAGGGCATCTTATGGCGCTGTAGGTGTAGATGTTTTATAAACTTTTCTTAAATCGTTTATAAATTCCTTTTGCTCTTTGTAGAAAATGTATATCAAACTATTTTGAATTAAGTATATAACATGAATCCCGACATGCATTTGTGGGAATATACTTTTAATTGCATCGGGGAAACCTTTTAGACCATCTATGCAGGATATAAGGATATCATCAACATCGTATTTCTATAATTCAGCAAGTGCTGATAGCCAGAAATGAATTCCTTCGCTTTCCCCTATCTATTATCAGGCATATCCTTATAGCCATGACTATCAATACCCAAATGAGTAGAGACGGCACGAATCTGTACTTTCCCTTCATTACGAACTTTGTAATTAATTGCATATAAATAGGTAATTACATATATTATCTCTAAAAGATAATCCTACCAATATTTAAATTCATGGATTACACCTTCTGTGAACCTTCTAATAAAGATAGATGATATTTACAATCTGTAAAGCTTATGCAAATACTATTGTATATATAACGGTTATTTTTGAAAATAAAAACGTGCGTTCTGCAGTTTATGGGAATTTAAAAAATCTTTCTCGGCTATTTCATGCAGACTTCGTTGCATCTAGAGAGTAGGGTGGCTTTAATGATTTTCGAGGAGTAGGTTATTTTTCAAGCATGCTGAACGTTTGCCTTGTTGGAGCGGATGTAATTGTCAAGAAGATCACTACTCCATTGAGGTACTCGGGTAGGTTGTGGAGGTAGGAGGAAGCAGTGAAATAGGTAAGCTCATAAGAGAAGCAAGGAAAGATGTCGATTCTATTAGTGGAATTGTTGAATTTGAGATTGAAAATGTTCCTGTAGGTTTAGGTGAACCTTATTTTGATTCAGTAGTGTCTCTTCTGAACCAAACTGTTTTTGGTATTCCAGGGATTAAGGGAATTGAATTTGGAATCGGGTTCATGGCTGACTAGATAATGGGTAATAAATATAATAAGGTGGGATAATAAATGGTAATTCAGTGTTCTTTTTAGTAGCTGTAAAACCGACAACGAGCATTTTAAAAAATCAGAAAGCGATAAATCTGTAAACTGGTAAAGAGGAAGAAATTTCTGTTTAAGAGAGACAAGATTTATATATTGCATTTAGATTTCCTGTTATATTTGAGATTTTATCAGCAAACGTTTACACTTATTTGATGCTGATTGAACAGAGAATGGCGAGGGTATTTGGAAAAGGAGGCGTAGATATAGAAATTTTTGTGATTTGAAGCTTAATATTTATGAGTAGTCATCCAGAGAGTATAATTAAATTGCTTATTACTCTTGGGGCACACTTTTTGTCTTGTCGCTCGTTTTTGCGGTCTGTATAAGGGGACAGGATACTCCATGGACAACATTTAAAAAATTTTTACTATTTACTAATAATAAAAGGATTGTTGTCTTAGGATAATTATTTGATTGTGGAGGTTTTGCTCAATTCTCATTTTTTAAAGCAGATCGAAAGAATAAATTCGCAACTGTTATACATTACCCACATTATCCGCGCTAAGAATCATGAAGAAATAAAACGATTTTTGAAAAGGTTGATTGAGAAAAATATGTGATTTCATAGAGATAATAATTTTATCTAAATGTATATATCTCTGTCACGGGGCATGTTATCGTGGTTTATAATCACTATCCGTTCCCAGGTACCTAAAATTAGCCTTTTATTTACGAAGGAAAAGTTGATTGATGGTCTAGTTTTTCGAGCAGTTCTCTCATGTCTTCTACAAGAGCGGACTCGCATCGACAGTTTAATACTTGCGGTTGAGCCAATAGCGGAGATCCAAGTGAGACCACTGGTTATTTTGGAATTTGAGATGATATCTTACACTTTTTCTCTAATATCGATGTTATGGCTGAAACTTTTTGTTTAAAGGACTATTTCTTTACAATGTGTTGTCATACTTTTTGCTTCTTATCTAAGAATGGAGAAATATGGAAAATTTTTTTAGAAAGGTAACAAAAGTATTGACAAAGTTATATGCAAATTTTATATTTCATACGTTGTATGGAAACGTTTGCAATTTAGAAGAAAAAAGTTATCGATTAGAGGGTTGAGCTACGCTAGGTTCTAATAATAACAAGAGTTCGTTGGTTTTTTGAGTTTTTTGATAAACTTTTGGTTGTAGTTTTTTCCATGTCTTCCCGGACTAAGTAGACCAGAAGTCTATATAAAGCAAATAATGTGCAACTCTTTCATATGTTTTGACGGGAACCTTAGTAACAAATATGATGATGCAGGTGGTAGCTATTTTGCTGGGGAGATGAGTTAAAATTTATTTTGGGATAGAGCATTAATTTCATTCAGTATTTAAGAGATGGTATTAATTTTAAATCAACTCTTTTCAATGCTGAATTCTGCGAAAGTTCGCTTTGTACTTTGGAATTGATAAAGAAAGTTTTATTTTATCTAATAAGTGTCTTTGGCATAGTGAGTTATGTTTTTTTAGTTAATGCTGACATTTGGATAAAGCATGTAAATCTATTGGGAAATAGATAATTGAATATTTAATTAAAAAAAAGGAGGTAATCATGAAGGTGTTGGTTAGTTTTTCTAGGTGTTTTTTCCCAATCTTTTTCTTTGTTGTATTGGTGTCGACAAATGTTTTAATTGCTCAGGAGTCGTTCTTACAACCTTATACGGTTGATGAACATACTGTTGTGTTATTGCATTTTGATGGGAATTTAGTGAATGAGTCAGATAAGGCATCGGATGCAACCGGCTTCGGAAATTATAACTTTATTCCTAATGATGAGCTATCAGGTTTTGGGCAATGCGTATGGTTTGACAATGATTCACGATCGGATTCTTCTTATATTATTATACCGGATACTGTAACTTTGGACTTAGATACTAGTTGGACAGTAGAATGCTGGGTTAAGGTTTTATCTTTTGGTACTCAAGCGGGCGATTGGCATATTTACCCTAAAGTAGTTAGTAAGCCCTCTAACTGGTGGTTAGGTATAAATGGTGCTTCAGGAACATTTAATGTACAATCAGGATATGAGACTGATATGACTGTTTGGCATGATGTTTTTACACAAAATGAAATTATTGAAACAGAGGTGTGGTATCATATCGCCGCTATATTGGACGTTGATAACAAAGTTTATACAGTTATAGTGCATGATAGGGATGGTAATTTAGTTGCTTATAACTCTTCATACATACCTGAGGTAGCAATTATCCCCAGAACTACGAGTGATCCAGTCCAAATAGGTGTTTGTTTATGGTGGCCTGATACTTGGCTTAATGGATTAGTAGATGAAGTAAGAATTAGTAATTGTGTACGTAAATTTGACATCCCGCCAGAAATAGTATCATATCCTACCGTGAGACATGTTGATGAGAATGTCCCAATTGATATAACTATCCAATTGGCTTCCATATCATCATGGGAATATACGAATGTTGAATTACACTATGCTCCAGTTGCTGAAACTGATGTTGAAAATTTTAATGTAGTAGAAATGAGTTCGACAGATAATGTAAACTTTACTGGAACAATTCCAGCACAGGATGCTGGTACATCGCTTAAATATTTTATTACTGTTGAAAATACTGATGGTGAAGTTGCAAATAGTATGTTAATGGCTGAAGAGAGTGATACCGCATTTTTTGGAATAGCCGTTGGTTATAAAAATTCTTTGGTTTTAGATATGGATTTTGAACAAAATTTAGAGGATGCTACCGGTTTAAATACTGTGGTAGCTACCGGACCGGCGGTCTACTCTGATGATGCTAAAGTAGGAAATTACTCTATTCATTTTACTCCAGTTCCTGTTGGAGAAAATGATACATTAGTTTCCATGTTAAAAATTGAAAAGCCTGCTCCTTTTCTTGCATTTAGTGATGGCTATACAATGGAAATGTGGGTAAAGCCTGATACTGTTTTCCCTTGGGCCGCATTTCTGGGAAAATACCCTGAATACTATAATGATGATAACGATTGGAAATTCAATTATCGCTTGTATTTTGATGGTAGACATCTGAATAAATTGAATATAGAAAATTATCATTGCAATACTGTTTGGCATAGAGTATATATAGATGATTATGTTCTGGAACCTGACCAGTGGTACAAGATCGTGGCACAATACTCTGCTGAAAAGAAGATATTGATGATAGAATTGTATGACGAAGAAGGAAATCTTATTTCAGAAAACTGGGAACCCACAGAAGAATATCCTCTGATGGTACGAGCGGGTGATTTTACTATTGGTGGTGATACATATGATTATATGGCAGATGTGAGGTTTCAAGGTAAAATGGATGGGCTTAAGGTTTATAATTATGCAAAAGCTTTACCGCCGTCCTTGGTATCATCCCCTCCTCCGAGAATAGCAAAGGTTAGTCCGAACGAGAGTGAGGTAATTCAGGTTGATATCGACAATTCGATTAGTACGAAATTGTTTTATTCAGTTAATGGTGGCGAAGAAATTGTTATAAATATGGAGAAGACTGGTGACTTTACTTATTCTGGAACTATTCCAGGACAGTCTAAGGGTAGTATAGTGGAATATTATATAGTTGCTGAGAACGATGTAGGAAAAAAGATGAGGCTCCCTGGTTCTGGAAACTACATATTGAAATACATGGAAGATGAGGGTCTTGTCCTACACCTGGATTTTGAACAAGGGACTGGAACTCCATTAGATAATTCTGATTATAATAATGAGATTTCAGTTTTTGGGGATATTAGCTATTCTGAAGATGCTTTTTCAGGTAATTATTCTTTGTACTATGGTAGTGAAGGCGGCTATATAAGGATAAATCCTCCTGCCCCTTTTGTAATTAATAATGAGATGACACTTGAGATTAGTTTTAACGCTGATGAAATCCCGATAGGGGGTACAGATCTTATTGCAAAGTATCCTGATCCGCCAAGTTGGGAGTTTGGATTTAGGGTATCTTTTCAAGCTGATGGAAAATTATTCCCAGAAATATATCTGGTTGCAGATACTATAGGAGTAGCTGATAGAAGATGGACAAGTTTGTTTTTGAAAAATGATACCAGGATTGTTCCGGGGCAATGGTATACATTTATTATGGATGTCGGGAAAGATTCTGCATACGTAAGACTGTTAGATGATGCGGGTAATGTTATTGATCAGAGTGAGAAAATTAGTGTAGCTGGTCAACATTTGAATCCTGTTGCTGGCATGTTAGCAATAGGACGATCATGGGAAGAAAATCCTCCTCTTTTTAAAGGAAAAATTGATAATATTAAAATATACAATTATTCAAAAGCAGAGAAATTAGGAATTGATTTTGAAAATAAAAATTTAATTACGAACTATTACTTGGCACAAAATTATCCGAACCCATTTAATCCGACCACGAATATCGAATTTATGATACCCAACACAGAAAACGTTAAATTAGTTATATATAATATTCTTGGTCAGGAGGTGCGTACTTTAGTAAACTCAAAACATAATGCTGGTAGATATGTATATATTTGGGATGGAAAGGATAATTCTAATAGACCAGTTCCTAGTGGTATATATATTTATAAGTTGGAAACAGCGGCTTATAGCAGAACACGTAAGATGGTGTTTATCCGGTAAATGAAAGATAGGTGGGGATACTCTATAAAGTTAGAGTATCCCCACCTGATTACTTATCTCAATTTATGATAATAAATGAGGGGTTGAGAGTGAAATTAGAAAGGCGTAACGTAACAAATGTTAGTTTACTGTTTGGACTGTCGTTGCTGATTATTCTGGTTAGCTGTACCTTTACAACTGACCCACCTTTTGAAAAACAGCCTCCCGAGACAAGAATATCGAATGTTCCATTATACGGAGATACATTATTTCCAAGAGTGAAAATAATCTGTGATGGCGGTGACTATGATGGTTATATAATAGGATATGAATATAGAGTAATAACATACCATTTAACAACTGGAGATTCAGTAATAACACCATGGGAATTCGTAGCAGAAGATTCTACTCATGGTGTTATAGAAATTATTTTTGAATCGAGTGATTCGTTAAACAAACAACTGATTCAAGTACGTAGTGTCGATAATGATTCTTTGGTAGATCCAACCCCTGCTGAATTGGTGCTATATACTCCACGGACTATTTACCCAAGTGTTGAAATTACCAGCCCATCTAATAATAGTGTGTTATTCTTTCTCGATGAGACGAATGATTGGTGGCAGGGAATTAAAATAAATTATTCTGGTTTTGATGAAGATGGAGAGGTTATTGAATATGCTTGGTCTTTAGATAACGGCCCCTTTGTCTGGACAACTGATACAACAATAATGTTAAAACCAGAAGATTTTGTGAATGGATTAGAGGGTAAACATAATGTAAAAATTATATGTAAGGATAACACATTTTTGGTCGACTCAGTTGGTGCTACGGTAACTTTTACATTAGTCAGAGCTAAATTTGATAAGGGTATATTAATAATAGACGATACAGAGGAAAATAATTTCCCATCATCTGCTAGAAAAGTATTTAATGATATTGTTACAGATAGTATGTATAAAGAACTATTTTCCCCTGATACGATGGTTGATTATGCGGAGGATGGATTACCGAGAAAAGAAGTGTTAGGGAGATATAGATTGATAATTTGGCATGCAGATAACCCAGGTACAAGGCATCATATATATCAACATGAAGATATATTAAAGGATTATTTGAATGTTGGTGGCAAATTATTGGTGATTGGATGGGAAGTAATTAAATCTTTTGCTTATGAAAGTAATTTCCCGGTCACATTTGATAATGATTCATTTGTTAAAGAGTATTTACATATTTCGAAGGCAGATGCACATCAAGGCTTATATGGGGATTTTATTTCTGCGCGTGGTTTAAATAATTTCCCCAATGTCGTAGTTAATGATAGCTTGTTAACTTCTTTTCCATATAATGGAAAACTTAGAGGTATTGAAGTTATTACAGAAAAAGGTCCTTTTACAGAAACAATATATACATATTTGGGAGAGGATTTGAACTCCGAATTAATAGCTCAACCTTGTGGAATAAAGTATTTGGGTACGCAATTCAATGTTATAGTGATAACATTTCCTATGACATTTTTAAAAGAGGATAATAAGAGGTTGCTGGCAAATGAGTTGCTTGAAGCTATAAGATATTAAATAAGAAAGGTGGCCGATGAAAAGTAATATGAAATGTTTGGTTGTAGCATTTTTAATGATTACCATTTTTAGTAATATAGTGTGGTCACAATTTGTTACATTGGATTGGAAGATGCAGGATATCGGAGCTGTTAGACAATGGATACCTAATAATGGTGGATTTTGGGCTATGCGCACTTATGATTGCCCCTTGTTAATTAATGTTGAATATCCTGTAGGGAGCTATATTGAACATATTGGAGAAGGGGGTATTTGGGTTGGGGCGATTACCCCAAATGGCGATACACTAGTTTCTGTTACGAATAGTTGGAACCCATGGGGTGAGGGAGAATTTTGGCCACCAACGAATGAACCTTGGGATACTATATGGGTTGTGAATAGAAACGATACGGTTGATATTCCGTATTTTGAAAATTATGTGGGTTTGTCGGACAGGGATTATGTTTTTAGGTATAACGATTATAATCCGTATAGTTTAACAAAGGCTAATCATGTTCCTCTTTATGTGGATGTGATAGAAATTGGTCATAACTGGTCAGCACCAGAATTTTTATCTAAAATTAAGTTGTATGAACATTACGTGATTTCTAAGGAATATGATTTGAAAAAGGTATATATCAGCATGTGGGCAGATCCAAATGTAGGATTGAGGTCTGTAGACTTTCAGAGTATGCTTTCCGATGACTATACAAGATTTTTCCCAGAATTGCAAATGGGAGTCGGTTTGGATGCTCCAGGAGGAGTAGATGATTTCGCTGATTATCCGATTGGGGTAAAATTATTCTCTCCTGATAATTATCCTGAAGAGACGCTGAATTGGACATTTATATGGGGTGGTAGTACAAATCCTCCCGGTATAACACCTAGTACGGATAAAGAAAAGTATGAGCAACTTATGATGTCAAGGAAAATTATGGAGGATCAGCAAATTCCAACTGGTAGCCATTTTATCATATCGTGTGGACCTATGGAACTAAATAAAGGAGATACTTTGCATTTTTATGTTGCTTTAATATTAGGTGATGGATTAGATGAAGTAATACGTAATGCAAAAACATTAGAAAAATTAAAAGATAATAATTTTAAAACTCCTGCCCCTCCCCCAAAACCATTGTTAAGAGCGTTTACTTATATTGGCAGGGTGAGATTAGTGTGGAGCCCTACAGAAGAAGTTAATCCAGAAAATTATTTTGACCCGTATAGAGCTGATGGTGATTCACTGCCTTTTGAGGGTTATAGATTATATAAGAGTACAATATCAGCAACAGGTCCATGGAAGTTACTGGCTGAATTTGATGTTCCTGATGACGGAGTAGGTAATGATATTGGATTGCAATATGAATATGTAGATGAGGGTTTGTTAAATAACGTTGAATATTATTATTCTGTTACAGCATTTTCGAAACCAGATAAAGTGTTAAATTGGCCATCTCTAGAAACTACAATTGAGGACAATGTTATAACGGTTGTACCAGGAGCAGCTCCACCAGAGACGGTTGGCAAGGTTGCTGTTGTACCAAATCCGTACCGTGGTGATATAGATTATAGTAGCTATAATCCTCCATGGGAAAAACCTCCAGCTACCCGAAATTTTTGGATGGAACAAGACAGAAGAATTCAGTTTATAAACCTTCCATTGAGATGTAAAATTAGGATATATACTGCTTCTGGTAAGTTAGTTACTACGTTAGATCATGATGCTACAGGTAGTGGTGTAGGATATCATGATTGGAATTTAACGTCATATGTAGGACAAGCTGTGTCCAGTGGAATATATTTGTTTACTGTTGAAGATTTGAATACGGGTAAAGTTCAAGTTGGTAAATTTGTTATTATAAAGTAGTTATGGAGGGTATCATGCGAAGAATGGTTGTTATGATATTAATATTGTTGTTGGTAGGTTTTATAAGAAAAGGTTTTTCCCAGTGGCAACCTGGGCAAATTCCTATAATGACAGTATGGGGTAGTATGGTAACTCCAGAAAATGTGCACAAAGAATATCCGAGACCACAATTGCAGCGAAAAATGTGGAAAAGTCTTAACGGCTTGTGGCAATTTGAGTTTGCAAAAAGTGAAGATGTACCATGGGAACGTAATCTTGAAGGAGAAATTCTGGTGCCGTTTCCTGTAGAGTCAGCACTGTCTGGTGTTATGGAAAAAGCTACAAATAGAGGAATGTGGTATAAAAGATATTTTACTATTCCAAGTGAGTGGAACGGGAAAAGGGTATTGTTACATTTTGAAGCTGTGGATTGGTATTCGAAAGTGTATTTAAATGGTAATGAGTTAGGTGAACATAAGGGAGGTTATGATTCTTTTTCATTTGATATTACTAGTTACATAAAAGATAATAATGAACTTATCTTATATGTTTACGATCCTTCAAATAACGGCAATCAACCCTGTGGAAAACAATGGGAACATCCTGGAGGTATATGGTTTACTCCTTCCTCAGGTGTATGGCAAACTGTTTGGTTAGAGCCAGTAACAGATATTTATATTAAAGAAATCAAGATAACTCCAGATATAGATAAAAAAAGTGTAAAAATTGATATTATGTTGAATAAAGATGAAGATGTATCGGTTGAAGTTAAAGTTTGTGAGGATAGTAAGGTTATTGCGAGCAAGGGGAGAAGAGGCCTAGGAGAAATAGATTTGCAAATTCCAGATTCTAAGTTGTGGTCGCCAGATAATCCGTTTTTATATGGTTTGTTTGTGACTGTTAAGAATGAAAACGGAGATGTTGATTCTATAAGAAGTTACTTTGGTATGAGAAAAATAAATATACTAAAAGATGAGAATGGAATAGCAAGAATATTTCTAAACAATAGGCCAGTTTTCCTTATGGGAGTTCTTGATCAAGGATTTTGGCCAGAGGGGATTTATACAGCACCTAGTGACGAAGCTTTAAAATATGATATAGAATACGCTAAAAAATTAGGTTTTAACATGATACGTAAACATGTTAAAGTGGAACCGGACCGTTGGTATTATTGGTGTGATAAATTGGGAATGCTGGTATGGCAAGATATGCCCAATATAACACCCGGACATGTAATAAATGATTATGATAAAACTCAATTTAAAAATGAATTAATAGAAATGGTTAAAGAGCATTTTAATTATCCTTCGATAGTATGCTGGGTCATATTCAATGAAAATTGGGGTATTCATGATGTTGATAAATTGACAGATGTGGTAAAATCACTTGATAAAACTAGATTAGTAAACTCCAATTCCGGCTGGAATGTAGGTGGTAAAGATCCAAAAGTCGGTGATATAAATGACATCCATAATTACCCATTGCCTAAAATGCCAGAATTGGAATACGCAAGAGTTGCAGTCTGTGGAGAATTCGGAGGGTTATGGAGGTTAGTTAATGGACATATTTGGGGAGATTATGTTCCGAATATTGGTTTTCAGAACAATGATGAAATAACAGATCATTATACAGGAGTACTCATGGATTCTATAAAACAACTGAAAATGAGAGGTTTAAGTGCAGTGGTGTATACAGAAATTACTGATGTGGAAAAAGAATATGCGGGTCTTTTAACATATGATAGAAAAGTAGAAAAATTTAATAAGTCGTCAGTTTATTTGAATCACAAACTTTTAACAGAAGTGTCAAATGATATCTTTAATAAAAAGGATTGTGGGAAGTCTATAAAAAGTTGCATGTTGGAGCAGAATTATCCCAATCCATTTAATACAAAAACTATTATAAGATATCACATTTTGAATAATAGCTATGTTGTTCTAAATATTTATAATATGTTAGGATATAGAGTTGCAAATCTTGTGAATAAAATGCAGCCAGCGGGTTATCATGTAGTATATTTCGATAGTAATAATTTAGATAGTGGAGTTTATTTTTATGAGTTATTAACGGAAAGTAATAGGCAAGTTAGGAAAATGGTTTTATTAAAATAAAAAAAGGAGTTTTAAAATGAAGTCAATAAAATTTATTTTTATCATATACCTGATATTTTTATTTAATATAGTCTTGTTTTGTGAAGAAGAATATTATGTAAATCCTGTTGGTGATTTTGTCAAATATGGTGATGTTGCTGATCCTTGTGTTTTAAAATATGAAGATAAATACTATCTTTATGCTACTTCTTGGGCATCCCATACGTGGGGTTTTAAAGTATGGGAATCTAAGGACCTAGTAAATTGGGTAGACAAGGGGAAAGCGTTCAGTAGATATGATGAAGGTAATGATTGGGGTCAAAAGGATTTTTGGGCTCCAGAAGTTGTGTTTTATGAAGGGGACTTTTACATGGTTTATAGTGCCAGAGCTATTGATGGTAAATTAAGAATAGCACTGGCAAAATCTTCATCCCCGCTAGGACCCTTTAAAAATATTAAAGCACCTTTACTAGACGAAGATATAGTATGTATTGATGGACATATATTTATAGACGATGATGGATCTACGTATTTGTTTTATGTGAAGGATTGTTCTGAAAATATAGTAGGTGGGCGCCATGTAAGCCAAATTTATGTCCAAGGGCTAAATCTGAGATACCGTTTAGTATATGGCGAACCAGTATTAGCAGCTACTCCAAGTCAGCCATGGGAGCTACAGTCAGGTGATTATATATGGAATGAAGGGCCATATGTAGTAAAGCATAATGGTATTTATTATTTAATGTATTCGGGAAATGCTTTTTTTATGGCTGAATATGCTATTGGTTATGCAACTGCTACAAATCCATTAGGACCATATACTAAGTATGAAAAAAATCCTGTTCTTAAAGCGGATTTAGAAATAGGGGTCTCAGGTCCAGGCCACCATTGTGTTACGACTTCACCCGATGGGGCAGAGTTATTTATAGTATATCATTCCCATATTGACCCTAATTATCCAAGTAAAGGCAGAACAATAAATATAGATAGAATGTATTTTGATGAAAAAGGTGTGTTAAATATAAAAGGACCCACTCGATCTCCCCAGCCAATGCCAAGTGGTGTTTCATCATCTTATATTGAAGGTGATGAAGAATTAGAAATGCAAGACATACGAGATATAAAAATCAATGGGGTATTCCCTAATCCTTTTAATGATGTGTTAAGAATTAATTATGAAATAATTAAAGATTCTTTTGTTAAAGTTCGAATATATGATAGCATTGGTAAGATAGTAAAGACGATTCAAGTAGGAAATTTAAGCCCAGGAAAGTATTGTATAAAATGGAATGGTTTTAATGATGGTGGTAATAAGGTGTCATCGGGGGTGTATTTTTGTGAAGTATGTAGCGTTAGATATAAAGACATAGAAAAAATTGTGTACTTAAAATAATAATGAAATTGGGGAGGAGTTGTAAGAGTTATGAAATGTTATTATTTGACTATAGTGATTTTAATTATGCTTATTAGTAAAGGATGCAATATTGAGGTAGAGAAGTCAGACTATCCCGGTGTCTTAAGATTGAATTTACAAGCAGATCCAACAGATACATCCATTACGATTCTAGATAAAACCTATATTCCGGATACTTCTAGCGTTATGAAAGTTAAGGTTTTTGAGGCAAAAGCATATATAGATAGTTGCTATACAATATTGCTACCAACTTTGGATGCATTTATAGATGAAGGAAGAAGTTATGATATTTTAAAAAAAGATGAGGGTAAATATAAGAGGTACAAAATATATGAATCATATGCTCCCCCTGGGATTTATAATCGGCTCCAATTTGGTATAATAATTAAAGAGCTTGAAATAGGTGGATACAAAATTCCTATAGAAGTTCCAGAAGGGGGAAGTTTGATTTATAATTTTGATATAGAATTTGCTGTTTATGAGGACGATACGACGGAAATAAATATTCAAATAAAGCCTTTTGAGTCTCTTTATAGATATAGAGATTCTTATATATTTAATGGGAATTTAGAAATAACGAGCATTAATGTATATCGGCAAAAGTAAAGCTTGTAAGGGGTGCAATATGTCATTTATTAACTTGTTGAAGCGATGCATATTAGTAGCATTTATTGTACAGGTGTTATTTGCAGGAAATACAGGAAAGATTGCCGGTGTTATTATAGATGTCGAAACAAAAGAACCTCTTGTAGGTGCTAATGTAGTAGTAAAAGGTACGAATTTAGGAGCAGCAACGGATGAAAAGGGTAGATATTATATTTTACAGGTCCCTCCGGGTGTATACACTATAGAGGTAAACTACATTGGATATACTAAATCGATAATTAAAAATGTGGAAGTTAGAGTTGATTTAACTACCCATATAGATGCTGAATTAAAGCGTTCGGTTATGAAAATGGAAGAAATAGTTGTAGTTGCAGAAAAGCCAATAGTTCAGCATGATGTTACATCAACAAGAAAAAGCATGACAAGAAATGAATTGGAAGATGTGCCCGGGATTGAAAATGCTCTTGATATGTTTAAATTGAGTGGAGGTACAGTACTGGGTGTTAGACAACCTGTTATAATGGTGGGTGAAGGAATACAGCTTCATGCAAGAGATGAAAGCCTGAAAGATGTTCATATTAGAGGAGGGCGTGGGGGGGAAATTCTATATATTGTTGATGGAATTCCAGTAACACATCCACTTTATGGAGGTAGAAGTGTTTTAGATTTGAATGTTAATGATGTAGAAGAAATCGAACTCATAACGGGAGCATTTAATGCTGAGTATGGCCAGGCTCAATCAGGGGTTGTGAATATAACAACTAGATCTGGGAAAGATTATTATTCAGGAAGCATAGAATATAAGACCGATAACATAATTAGTCCTTCAACTAATACAGATTATATAACTTTCAACGTGGGAGGTCCTGGGTTGCTTGATAAAATTATTTTACCATTATTGGGCAAGGATCTACCCGGGAAAACAAACTTTTTTATATCAGGTAATGCAAATTTAACTAATACTGAGTATAATAACCATCGCGAAAGGGAAAAAATAAATTTAATTGGAATTGAATTGAAAGAAAAACAAGATAATACTGGAAATATAAATATAAAGTTAGATTGGTATTCACCCAATTCAGCATTTCATTTAACCGGAAGCTATCATGGATCGTGGCATTCTTGGTCAAGGTTTGACTGGTTGTGGAAAAATTGTCCAGATAATACAGTAGATTATTATAGAGAAAATCATCAATTTAGTTTTAGATTTAATCATACACTTTCAAAATCTACGTTTTACAATATAAATTTTGGCTATTTAGGAATCAAATATAGGGAGTCATTAAATGGTAACAAACCTGCAGATTTCTGGTATTTTGTACCTGATTCAATGTATCAGGATACTTTGGATTATTATATATGGGAAAAAGAATTTTTTGGAAAAAAACCATATAAAGTGTTTTCAACAATTTCAACGCCGGTTGTCGATGAAATAATAGGGTTTTTTACAATTGATTCCTACGAGTCAGTTTGGCGCGATGATAATACAAAAACATATTCAATAATTGGTAGTATAACATCGCAGGTAAGTCATGAACATAAAATAAAATCTGGTTTTGAAATACAATTCCATAATCTTAGGTATATAGATATACAAGACGGTGGAGTAAAATTGTCTAATTATGGATTGTGGAAGTATGGGATAAGTAGTATAGCAGATTCTACTGCAAAGCCACCAGGCCCCTACCCTGAGTTCGGACAAACCAGATGGGCTTTTAATGTTAATCCGGCAGTAGGTGCTTTTTATATACAAGATAAATATGAAGTTGAAACATTAATTATTAATGTTGGAGTGAGAGTCGATTGGTTTTGTTTAGGTGAAACGATATTTAAAAAGAAATATATAGAGCAATGGGAGGATGCAACAGGCTTCAAGTCGAATTGGAAAAAATATAAATATTCTTTTAGTCCTAGATTGGGCATATCATTTCCTATTAATGTGAGAACAAATATGTTTTTTTCTTATGGACATTTTACACAATTACCAGAGTTACAATTTATTTATCGTGATCCGTATTCAGGTGGTTTTACGGGTAATCCAGGATTGGATTATGAAAAAACAATATTATATGAATATGGTTTTATATACCAATTTTTTGAAGATTGGGCAATTGATATGAAAGTATATGCAAAAGATATTAATAATCAGGTTGGTACAACAAGGTTATTAGCGGCGAAGGGAATACCAGTATATATATATGACAACAAGGGGTATGGTAGAGCGAGAGGCATAGAATTAAGGTTAATAAAAAAATACCGTAAACATGTATCTGGTACCTTAACATATACAATTCAGTGGGCGAAAGGATATTCATCTTCGGCATTTGAAGATTATATTCGATCTTTAAATAATTTTCCTAATCCCATAAGAGAGAGAAGAACAAACTGGGACATAAGGCATCAACTTGTTTTTCAGGGTAATATTAGTGTTTCTAAGGCAGACCCTATAAGATTATTTGGCATAGAATTACCGGCAGATTGGAGTATTACTGTGTTATCGAATATATCGTCTGGATATCCATATACACCTGGATCGACAAATCTTTTGGAGCTTCAAGTGAAGGAAAATAGTGAAACTGGTCCTATGTTAATTAATGCGGATATAAAATTTAGAAAACGGATTAATGTTAGTGAGAAATTTAGAATTAATATAATATTAGACATTTTTAATATTTTTGATATTAATAATGTTAATATTGGTTACGGCTTTAATCCTTGGACTGGATTGCCGTATAAATATGGTGATAAAGTTAATAATACTAAGGAGCTATATAGCTGGTATAAGATGTATAATCTGTTAGACCCGAGGCAGTTTTTTTATGGACGTAACGTAAAGTTGGGATTAAAGCTAGAATGGTAAAAATGATGGGATGGTGATATGAAGAAACAATTATTAATTTTTATAATTGGTATTTTTGCAATTGTATTTAGTTCATATGGATATAATAGGCCTGGGAGTGCGGGAGCGCAATTTCTTTTGATTGGTCCATCGCCTAGAGGTATGGCAATGAGTAATGCTATAATATCTTTTCCCAGTGGTGCTGAAGCTACATACTATAATCCCGCGGCAATTGCACTATTTACTAAAACTGAGTTTATGGTATCTTATATGAAATGGTTTGCAAACATAAATTATAATTACGCTTCTGTAGCACGTAATTTTGGGAGAATAGGTTCTCTAGGATTACTGATGACTAGTTTTATTACAGACGAGATGAAAGTTCGAACTCCTCTTCAACCAGATGGAACAGGAGAAACTTTCTATAGTGGAGATTATAGATTTGGAATAATATATGGTTTGCGGTTGACTAATCATGTCTCTATGGGTATGTCATTTAATTATATATATAGTTTTTTATATAAAAATTTTACTAGCAATGCATTTTCTATTGATATATCGGTTTTATATAGAACTAAAATAAATAATTTTAGCTTTGGTATGAAGATAGAAAATTTTGGCTCTGAGATGAAGTTTATTAACGAGGCTTATCCACTACCTACCAATTTTCAATTTGGATTTTCATTTGATGTAATAGATTTAGAGGATTGTAGAATTACATTAGCTATGGGAGCTAATAAACCCAATGAGGGGGATCCTTTAGGAAATGTTGGAATCGAAATGTCGTGGTTTGATATGTTTTTCATTAGAACTGGGTATTGTATTAATGATGAGGTAAGAAATTATTCATTCGGTGGAGGTATATTATTTAAGTTAGCTGGTTGTAGCATACGTTTTGACTACTCATACAGTAATTATAAGAAACTTGGTGGTGTTCAAAGTATAGGTGTTTCAACTGGTATATAATTTGCAGGTAATTATTTTTGTTTAACTAATAAGACAAAGTATGGGAGGTTAATTATGAAGAGAGTTTATGTATACCTATTACTAATAGGAGGTATTTTTGTAGGTTTAAATTCAGGTGTTGCGAGAGAGAGGTGGAGTACTGAAAAAGCAAAAGAATGGTATTCGCGTCAACCTTGGATAGTCGGTTGTAACTTTATTCCAAGTACTGCTATTAATCAAATAGAAATGTGGCAAGAAAGCACTTTTGATCCAAAAACAATTGATAGAGAATTAGGGTATGCCGAAAAGATAGGTTTTAATGCTGTTAGAGTTTATTTACATTATTTAGTTTGGGTTCGAAATCCCGAGAGATTTAAGGGAAGGATAAATGAGTATTTAAAAATTGCAGATAAGCATAAAATTAAAACTATCTTTGTATTATTTGATGATTGTTGGAATGGATATCCAAATTTGGGTAAGCAACCTGATCCAAAACCTGGTGTGCATAATTCTGGTTGGGTGCAGTGCCCAGGTCAAGAACAGGTAACTCAGGTAGCACTTTTCCCTGTTTTAAGAGCTTATACCAAAGATATAATAGCAACTTTTAGAAGTGATAATAGAGTCTTGATGTGGGATCTCTATAATGAGCCAGGTAATTCCGGTCATGGTGATAAGACCTTACCTTTATTAAAGGGAGTTTTCCAATGGGCACTTGAAGAGAATCCTACTCAGCCAGTCACGGCTGGTGTTTGGGGCGGTTCTATAAACGATCGACCAAAACTAAATGAGTTTCAATTGAATAATTCTGATATTATTACATTTCATGCCTATGATGATGTAAAATCTACTATTGCGTTAATTGATACTTTAAAAAAGTATAATCGCCCAATGATATGTACGGAATATATGAGAAGACCAATAAATACCTTTGAGGATCACATGCCCCTTTTTGCAAAAGAAAATATTGGATGTTTGAATTGGGGGTTGGTAAGTGGTAAAACACAGACAATTTATTCTTGGGAAACATGGAAAAAACCTTATGATCATGAACCGGAAATATGGTTTCATGATATTTTTAAGAAGGATGGTACTCCCTACTCTAAGAAAGAGATAGATTTTATTAAAAGAGTGATTAAATCCAAAAATAGATAAAAATTATATAGATTCAATTATGCAGTGTAAATTTGATTGAGGCTATATAGGAAAAATAAGAAGATAGCCTGCTATGTAAATATAAATTTAAAAGTAAAAATAAAGACAAAATATGTTATCATGAGAATTTAGATAATTTTAGAATCATTAAGAGGAATGGTCAAGGATGTATTGGAAGAGGTGATTGTATGTGGAGAGTAGAAAAGACGCGAGAGGTAATGGATATCACAGAAGGAATTAGAAGACGAAGTTGGATGAGTTAAAAGAATTAGAGATGCCTTGGACAAGAAATGGATAATTTAGGAGTGAGATTCTACACTATAGATTACAAAGCTCACCTGAAAAAATGTGTATAAACTTAAGATTTATCATAGTTTTTAGAGAACTTTATATATAGATCTTTTTTAAGTTTATGGGCTTTACTTTAAAAATTGGGATAGGTTTAAGGCTGTTTCATTTTTTTATATAAATACTCTCATGTCAGGAATTAAAAATTAATATTTTTTCAGAATGGATAGCCAAATTGTATAAGTATTTTACTCCAATCTATTATAGTTGTTTTAAGCAGGATATAACATTTTCTGCAAAGATATATCTGTAGGGAATATAGTTTTGGATTTTTAACTTTGCGGAAAGCTCCATGGAGAGCATCTACAGAATTTGTGGTATAGATCAATTTTCGAATATCAGGTGAATAGCCAAAGTAGGTAGAAAGGTTTTTCCATTTACTTTTCCATGAATTAATTACAACGTGGTATCGTTTTCTCTATTTTGTTTTCCAACTGCGAAAGAACATCTTCTGCAGCTATACGTGTAGGTGTTTTGTTAACTTTTCTTAAATCTTTCATAGATTCCTTATAACAATGGCTGTCAATCCCTAGACAAATATAAACAGCGAGAGTTTGTACCTTGCCATAACTACGAACTTTGTAATGAAATGCTTCAAAATAAACAATAACATATGCCGTCTCTAAAAGACAATTCTGCCAATCTTTTACTTGCAGCATTACCTGCTAATAAAGGCAGCTGATATTTCCAATCCATACAACTCTTGCGAGTGATCCTGTATATCACAAACACCAATGCCTTTTTCATATTAAGAAATAATCTTGTAACCAAATTCTCGTTGATATTTGTGTATAAAAACTGGTCCAAATTTTTTATACCTATCCCGTGGAACTTCGATATCAATAATGCCCAATTCACCTTTCAGCTGCCTACTCCTTTTGACATTACACCAATTAGTTGTTTTGTTATCACTATTCTTTAAGGTTCATGACCTAAATGATGTGTAAGCTTTTCAATAAGATTCTTGATAAATCTCTTAATAAGAAAGTTTTTACCTACTAGATAGGGAGTGTCCCAATTTTTGTGTAAATGGGATAAAGGAATATTTTTCTTACTGTTTCTGAGTTGTGTAAATACCTTCAGAGAGTTATGTTTAACCGTTTAACAGACGGAGGTATTTGCCATGAAATTAGAAAAAGCCATCATTCAGAAACTGGAAAAGGATTTGGAGACCGTAAAAACAATGGATGATTTGCTTGGTAAGAACGGGGTTATCAAAAAGCTCGTCAAACACTTAACTGAGCGGCTGTTATCCTAAGGATCTCTTTTGAGACAGGAAGAGCTGACTCAGCATCTGGGATATGAACGTTATCAGAAGAGAGAGCATCATGGTAGCAACTCACGCAATGGTAGTAGCACCAAACATTTAAAAGGGGAGTTTGGTAGCATTGCAATAGATGTGCCCCGAGACCGTGAAGGGGAATTTGAGCCATTGCTGATTGCCAGGCATCAACGTGAATTTGGCGATCTTGAGGGTAAGATTCTCTCTTTGTATGCCAGAGGAATGAGCGTATCCGTAGGATCCCTATTCGGGACGGGATATCCGTGAGCATTTACAAGATCTTTATGGGCTGGAATTATCCGCTGCCTTCATCAGTCGTCTTACCGACAGGGTGCTTCAAGAAGTCTCCGTAGGATCCCTATTCGGGAAAAGACTGGCAACAGCGTCCGTTAGAGTCAGTTTATGTCATTGTATATTTCGATGCTATTCACTACAAGATTCGCAGCGATGGGAAAGTTCAAACCAGGGCAGCCTATACCTGTCTGGGTATTGACGCTCAGGGGCAACGGGATTTATTGGGTATCTGGGTTGGTGAGAGTGAAGGAGCACATTTCTGGTTATCGGTGTTAACTGAATTACAGAACCGTGGTGTAGAAGACATTCTAATTGCCTGTGTGGATGGTTTGAAGGGATTCCCGGAAGCCATCGAGAGTATTTT
>JACDNV010000016.1 GCA_017656425.1 Candidatus Neomarinimicrobiota bacterium
ACAGGGGTACCTTTATCTATGTTTGCTAATTTCAACAGAATTCTATTGCATTGCCCCCATCTTATGCTATTCTTGTAATTAAATATTAATTATTTTAAATTTCCCTGCTTTTTAAAGATGGGGAGTCGTCCAACGGCAGGACACGTGACTCTGGATCACGGTATCGGGGTTCGAATCCCTGCTCCCCAGCTATCGATCTCTGATTTAAATTTTTTATAACGAAAATTACTCGGTTCTTTGACTTTAGCACTTTAAAAAATTTTTTTACCGGTAATGGCGCATTCGTCCAGCGGCCCAGGACGCCGGCCTCTCACGCCGGAAACAGGGGTTCGAGTCCCCTATGCGCTACAAATTTTATATAGAAATAAAAAATAGTGTCCTAAAGTATAAATTTCCTTCGGAAAGTTTTAATAACTTTTTTTGTCACTTTATTATCAAATTGGCCTATACCTGTGAGAGTATATTTCTGTAAGCTTGGGATTTATTTAATTACTTTCTAAAAATTCTTATAATAGCATAATCCATTTAAATGAACTTTCCAGCGCAAAGGATAAAAAATTATTGACATAATATCATCCTGCATTTATTTTTCAAAAAATGGCCGGGAATTGATTGAAAAAATTTTTAAGAAACCTATTTCCACTGGCGTAAGCGAGCTAAATGGGTTTCTTTCCAGACAACTTCTTCTCTTCTATCCCGTCGTGCACGATATCGCTAGCTCAGGAAAGAGGTTGATGGCATAAAGAGGATAATTACAAACTATTCCATCCTTTCTCAGATTGAGCAATGTTGTTCTGGAGAGGAAATTTGGCTTATATCTCTCATAGTAGGATCTCAAGCTTTTGCCTTTTGGGTTAATACCTGCTTTTACTTCTAATGGAAAAATCTGACTTTTATATTCGATTACAAAGTCTACCTCCGCCTTACCGGTTGGACTCTTCCAGTAAAACAAATCAACCTCTTTTAATGCTTTTAACTGCTGGGCAACATAGTTTTCGATGAAAGCTCCTTTAAACTCAGTGAAAAGTTTATCCCCTCTCAGGAAAAGCTCAGGTGAGAGGCGGGACATGGTGCCAAGCAATCCCACATCCAGTGTAAAAACCTTAAAGGAATTGTGCTCTTTATAACCATGAAGCGGCAACCTCGGCGCAGTTATGTTATAGGCTCTGAGAATCAATCCTGCATTCTCCAGCCACTGAAGGGCTGATTCATATTCTCTGGCTCTGGCGCTTTTTCGAATTGCTGTAAATATGAACTTTTTATTTTCTCTGGCAAGTTGTCCGGGAATTGAATTCCAGATAAGATTTAGTTTCTGTACCTCTGCGGGAGAGGCGTGTTTTGCAAAATCAAGTATATAGGAATCTATTATGTCCCTGTGAACTTTTCTTGCTTCCTGAAAGTCTCCGGTATATATGTATCGCTGGACTGCTTCCGGCATTCCCCCTATGAAAAGATAAGTTTTGAGAGTCTCTATAAGTTCGTTGTGGAATGGAAGAGGAAGAGGTGAAAAATCGACAATATTCTCAAGATAATCCCGTAATTCATGCTTCCCTACAGCGTCCAGAAACTCAAGAAATGTCATGGGGTATAGATTAAGGAAATTTACTTTACCAACGGGGAATGATTGAGGCGTTGACAGCATGATGCCTATCAGAGAGCCTGCCGCCGCGATATGGTATTCCTTTGATTCCTCGGAAAAATACTTCAATGAATTCAATGCACGATTGGATTCCTGAATCTCATCAAAAATAATCAAAGTGGTATCGGGTTTTATTTCCTTTTTGAAATAAATTGAGAGATTGCGAATTATTCTCTCGGGCTCAATCTTTCCCTGGAAGAAATCCGCAAGGTCAGGATTTTCTTCAAAATTCAGATAAACAAAATCTTTATACTCCCTGCGCCCAAATTCCTTCAGGATGAACGTTTTTCCGACCTGCCTTGCCCCCTTTAGAATCAGAGACTTGCGGTATTTCGAGCTCTTCCATTCCAGCAATTTTGGATAGATATCTCTTTTCATGATGGCAATATAATAAAATAAAAACGGTTATGCAAGCTTTTCCTTTTGATATTGTGATATTATTCACATTATAGAACCGAATAATGTGATGTTAATTGCAATTTAGAATAACCTTATAAAAAACCGTTTCCGCGAACGCAAGCGAGCTAAACGTCCCTGAAAAGAGCATGTTTCGTTGCAGGTCTATGACCTTAAAGGAAAGCTCGTCGAAACTCTTGTTGAACAAGTTCAAAGACCAGGAACCTACAAAGTTGATTTTGATGCAAACAGCTATTCCTCTGGAATTTACATTTATACAATTCGCGTCGGAAACAAAATCCGAAGCAGAAAAATGGCAATTGTGAAGTAATTTGTCTATATTAAGTTTTATACTTGCATTATTTTATAAAATTAGTAAATTTTTCTAACATTTTGATAACCTTTAATCATAAAAATGGGGATTATATGAAAAGAATAGCTGTTATTATATCAATGTTTTTAGTTGTTTTTGCTTTTCCTAAGGACAAAAAGAATATAAAAGATTGGTGGAATTCAGGGATTCCGACAATTGAAGTTTATAAAGAAAGTACTGATAAACTTCCTATTATAAAGGTTAAAGGTGCAAGATTTGTTAATTGCGATGGAGATACTATTTTGTTTAGAGGTGTTAATATAGCTGATCCTGATAAACTTGATGATCTTGGTCTCTGGAATAAGGATTTCTTTTTATCTATAAAAAAATTAGGAGCAAATATAATCAGAATACCAGTTCATCCATATGCTTGGCGACAGAGAGGAAAAGATGAATATTTAAGGCTACTTGATAAAGCTGTAAAATATTGTTCAGAATATGATATATATATCATCATAGAGTGGCATTCGATTGGGAACCTTGTGCTTGAGATTTTTCAGGATTATTATCACAAAACGACAAAGGCTGAGACGTTTGATTTCTGGCGAACAATAGCAATTAGATATAATGGGCATAGTACTATTGCTTTTTATGAATTATTTAACGAGCCAGCAGTGAAAGGTGGTCAATTCGGTCCAATGTCCTGGCATGAATGGAAAGAACTTGTTGAAAAAATGATTATTTTGATACGTGCGTATGATCCTGAAACAGTAATCTTAGTGGGTGGTTTGGACTGGGCTTATGATTTGACTCATGTAAAATATGATCCTGTAAATGCAGAAAATATTGGATATGTGACACACCCATATCCATTTAAAAGAAAAGAACCATGGGAACCAAAGTGGGAGGAAAATTTTGGTTTCCTTGCTAGAAAGTATCCCGTTCTTGCTACTGAAATTGGTTTCTGGTTAGGACCTAGTGAGGAAATCACAAAAAATCACTATGCTTATCGCATAATTAAATACTTAGAGAAAAGAGGTATCGGTTGGTTGGCTTGGATTTATGATGATAAATGGATGCCAGCATTATTGAAGTCATACGATGGATATAAATTGAATAAAGTAGGGGAGTTTTTTAAAAAAGCTTTAAAAGGAGAAATTCAAAAAGAATTTAGTGAATAAAATTTCTTGATTAATTATATTTTCATCAGTTAATTGATACTTCAGGAGGTGAAATGGGAAAAGGAGACAGGAGAACCCGTCGTGGTAAAATATTCAGGGGGACTTTTAATAAGAAAAAATTCAAAAAGAAAAAACTGAAAAAAAGACTGGCAAAGCAGAAAAACTCGGGTATGACCTCTTGATTAACAATAAAGTTATTATTATAATAACAACATCTGACAATAAAGATGAATTAATAAAGTTATCGGACTATGTGCTTGATAAAAAATTAGCAGGATGTACACAAATAGTTGGTCCTATAATAAGTAAATACTGGTGGGAAGGTAAAATAGAAAAGTCTGATGAGTATTTACTTTTAATAAAAACACTAACAGAGAGGTTTGAAGATATCAGAAAAATTATAACTGATATGCATTCCTATTCGACTCCTGAAATAATTGGAATAGAAATAGATAATATAAGCGAACAATATTATAAATGGTTAATTTCAATAGTAAAAGGATAATTGCCAAATAAAATTAATTAGTTAATAGGGGAGAAAAAATCTTGTGTGGAATTTTCGGTTTTATAGGGAGTGATAATGTAGCGGGTATTTTAATAGATGGATTGAGGAAACTGGAATATAGAGGATATGACAGTGCAGGTATTTGTGTAAAAGAAGAAAATCAACTGAAAATAGTAAAGAAAAAAGGTAAAGTTGATGATTTAGCACGTGAAGTAAAAAAAACTGATATAAACGGAGTTGTTGGAATTGCTCATACCAGATGGGCGACTCATGGAGAACCTAATTCATTAAATGCTCATCCACATTTTGACTGCAAAGGCGAAATTGCGATTGTACATAATGGTATAATAGAAAATTATGAGGCGTTAAAAGAGGTATTGATAGATGAGGGGCACATATTTCGATCAGATACAGATACAGAGATTTTAGTACACCTTATTGAAAAATTTTATAGTGGTAATCTTGAACAAGCAGTGATTGAAGCTTTAAAACTAATCGATGGTACATATGGTATTGCAGCAATATCAAAAAATGAAGATAAAATTGTCGTAGCAAGAAAAAGCTCACCTATAATACTTGGTATTTCCAGTGAGTGCAAAATTGTATCTTCAGACGCAGTGGCAATTTTAGAGCACACTAAAAACGTTATTTTTCTCCACGATAAGGAAATAGCCGTTTTAACAAAGGATAATATCAAGACTTACGATTTAAACGGACAGGCAATTGACAAAAAGGTCGAGGAAATAAAATGGAGTATAGAACAGATCGAAAAAAAGGGTTATAAGCACTTCATGCTCAAAGAAATTTTTGAGCAACCCGAATCAATTCAAAATGTAACAAGGGGAAGATTTAAAGAAGGTAAAATAAAATTTAGTTTTGAATTAGAACCCAATGATATATCCAGAATAATTATTATAGGCTGTGGCACCAGCTGGCATGCTGCTTTGATAGGAAAATATATTTTAGAAAAATATGTATCAATTCCCGTTGAAGTTGATTATGCCTCAGAGTTTAGATACAGAGATATAGTGTTAAATGGAAAGGAACTTGTAATTTTTATTTCACAATCAGGAGAAACGGCGGATACATTGGCAGCTCTTCGAGAGGTAAGAAAATATAAATCAATTACGACTTTTGGAATCGTCAATGTAGTAGGTTCATCGATTGCCCGTGAAGTGGATATGGGTATTTATCTGCATGCTGGACCTGAAATTGGTGTTGCAAGTACAAAAGCGTTTACCTCACAGATAATGGCGCTCTTTCTGCTTGGCTTATACTTAAAATCAAAAAAGGGAAATGAAATTGAAAAATTTATCATTGAAGAAATAAATAATATTCATAAAAAGATAGAACAGGCTTTAAATAACCATGAACTCGTACATTCAATTGCGTTGAAGTATAAGAATGCAAGAAATTTTTTATACCTTGGCCGTGGTATCAATTTCCCAGTAGCCCTTGAGGGAGCATTAAAATTAAAAGAAATATCTTACATTCACGCGGAAGGATATCCAGCAGCAGAAATGAAGCACGGACCTATCGCATTAATAGACAGAAACATGCCTGTTGTATTTATTGCAACACAGGGAAGACTCTTTGAAAAAGTCCTAAGCAATATGGAAGAAGTAAAAGCCAGACAGGGCAAAATAATAACAATAACAGATTATGAATGTAGACAGTTAAAAAATTTGAGTGATGAAATAATATTAATCCCAGATACAATCGAGGAGATATCACCCATTATAAATATTATACCATTACAACTTCTTGCATATCATATTGCCGATGAAAAAGGATTAAATGTTGATAAACCTCGCAATTTAGCTAAATCTGTGACTGTTGAATAAAATCCACTTTGATAAAATACCGATATATTTTACATTTCTGGCGTTTTTATAAATCATTAGCAACAATATCTGCTGGAGGGAATCAGATGGTAGAAAAAGCAAAAAAAGATGGTGTGCAATTCGTGAGTCTACAATTTTCGGACCTGCTTGGTATTCCGAAGGAAATAATAATACCAGTAGATGAGCTTGATAAAGCATTAAGCGAGGGTATATGGTTCGATGGCTCCTCAATAGAAGGATTTGCAAGAATTCAGGAAAGTGACCAGTTTTTAAGACCTGATGAATCTACTTACGCGATTATTCCATGGCTTGAAGAAGGTGGCAGGACTGCAAGATTTATTTGCGATATATTCAAACCTGACGGTACTCCTTCAAATCTCGATCCGAGAAGAATACTCAAAAGAGCTTTAAAGGAAGCAAAAGATATGGGTTTTGAATTTAATGTAGGACCTGAATTGGAATTTTATCTTGTGGTTCCCGATGAAAATGGTAATATCAAACCGTTGGATAGTTATGGATATTTTGACTTCTCACCACATCTTGGTTATAAAATTCTAAAGGAAATAAATCAGGCTCTGAAACAATTTGGAATAACAGTCGAAGCATCGCATCATGAAGTAGCCTCTGGTCAATATGAAATTGATTTTAGATATGGTGACGCATTAAGTATTGCTGATAAAGTCCTTACTCTAAAGTATACTGTTAAAAAAATTGCTCAGATGCATGGATTAAAAGCCACCTTTATGCCGAAACCCTTCTTTGGAATGAATGGCTCCGGTATGCATACCCATTTAAGCCTTTGGGACGAGAAAAATAAAAGAAACGCTTTCTATGATTATGATGAGAAAGATAAATATAAGCTATCGGATGTGGCATACCATTTCCTGAGTGGAGTGATAAAACATATAAAAGCAATGTCTGCTATACTTAGTCCAACGGTTAATTCTTATAAAAGACTTGTGGCTGGCTACGAGGCACCTGTTTACATCTCATGGGCATGTATGAATAGGTCAGCATTAATTAGGGTACCGCAGTGGTTCAAAACCAAGCCGTCTTCATCAAGGATTGAGTTAAGAAATCCTGATCCATCATGTAATCCTTATCTCGCATTTGCCACTGTATTAAAAGCCGGCCTTGATGGTATTAAAAACAAATTAACTCCACCTGAACCTGTTGAAGAAAACATCTACGAAATGGATGATATAGAAAGACATGAAAGAAAACTTGACTCATTACCATTTTCACTCTACGATGCCATATTAGAGATGAGTAAAGATGAATTAATCAGAGATACTCTTGGAGATGAAATGTTTGAAAGATATATACAGATAAAAAATAAGGAATATGACGATTTTAGAATACGAGTTACAAACTGGGAAGTTGAGAAATATGTAGACCTTTATTAATTAAATTGAAGCACACAATCGGCATAGACTCATGTAAATATGGTTGGATTGTCACTGCTTTTCCAATTAAAGGTAATGAATTACTCTGGCTGAGAATAGTAAAAAATTTATCTGAATTACACACTCTGATAAAGAATTCAGTTGCTACCTTTATAGATATACCAATAGCTTTATCTGACTCATCAGAAGATAGACAATGTGATGTAATAGCACGAAAGTTGTTAAAAAAGAGAGCTTCGTCTGTTTTTAAAGCTCCACATATAGGCAGTTTATCATGTAAAAATTATTTTGAAGCCAAAAAATGTAATCTATCAGCTACAGATAAATCAATGCCAATTCAGACGTGGAATATTATTCCTAAAATCATAGAAACCAGAAATCTAATTTTAAAGGATGCTACTTTAAAGGAAGTTATTAAAGAGTCTCATCCCGAATTGGCCTTTATGCATTTAAATAGTATGGTAAATCTAAGCTACAGTAAACATTCAAAGAAGGGAATAGCTGAAAGGATTAATATTTTGAATAAACATACAGAAAAAAGCAAATTATACAGTCTAATTGAAAATTTGAATTCGAAAAGACTTTTACCTGACTTACTGGATTCTTTATCACTTTCTATTGTAAGCTCTAAATTTTACAATAACTATATCACAATTCCTGAAGATTCGATATTTGATATAACAGGATTATTAATGCAGATTACTTTTTAGGAGAAGTATGTTATATATTGTTATAGTTATTGCTTTCGGTCTTGCGATGGATGCTGTCGCTGTAAGTATAGTCTATGGTTTTTATTCAAAAGGAAAAAATATCTTACTTGGTCTAAAAATATCAACAAGTTTTTCTATCTTTCAGATGGGAATGCCAGTAATCGGATATTTTTTAGGTTTGTCTTTTATAAATATTGTTAAAGAATATGACCACTGGATTGCATTTATTCTACTATCTATGATAGGTTTACATATGATATATGAGTCATTTAAAAAAGAAGAAGATAGAATTTTTAACATACATAGTAATAAAGCTCTATTTGTTTTAAGCATATCTACGAGTATTGATGCATTAATATTTGGTATTTCACTGATTTATCTGAAGCTCGAACCCATTAAAACTATATTAATTGTTGGAATAATTACCTTTGTTTTATCATTTATTTCCTATTTAATTGGGAAAATTTTATACAAAATTTTTGGAAGAAAGATAGAGATTCTAGGTGGTATAATTTTGATATCCATTGGAATTAAAACGCTCTTTGAGCATTTATTTTCAAAATGACATGATAATAGAAAGAAAGTATTTTTACACAGGCGAATTTAAAGAGTATCTATGTCAGAGTGTTCTATATGATTCAGAAGAAGGATTATTTATCATTAAGTATATTATGAAAAATGACTTATACTTCCATGGTATCGATTTAAAGAAAGGAGATATATCTTATGGTTTTTTCTGGATTGATAAGCCATATGTAATATACGAGTGGTTCGATAGCAATGGTAATTTGCTTTGTATCTATATCAACGTTGCAAATGATATAACTTTTCTTATAGATAAAATTTGCTGGAAAGACCTTATTATTGATATTTTATTGTATCCAGATGGAAAGTTTATAGTTCTGGATGAAGATGAATTATTAGCAACAAACAATCCGGAATTAATTGATAAAGTAATTGAAATTAAGGAAGATATATTATCAAATTTGAATGTTATTTTATCCAAAATTAAAGACTGGAATTACAAAATAAAGGAGTGGAATTATAAATAACTTGAAATCTGATAAAAAATTAATAATTGTTATTATAATTAACTTTGCAATTTCAGTTTTACAGGTAATCGGTGGTTTTATTTCTGGAAGCCTTGCTCTAATTTCAGATTCTGTACATAATTTTGGTGATACCTTAAGCTTAGCGATAAGTCTTGTTGCTGTAACCATCGGTAAAAAGAAAAGAGATCTAAGCTATACTTATGGTTATAAAAGGGCAGAGATATTGGGTGCTACAGTAAATTCTGCGATCATTATAATGGTGGCTTTTTATATAGGGAAAGAGGCAGTTATTAAACTTTTAAATCCAAAACCTGTTCAAGGTATTCTAATGCTATCCTTTGGTCTTATTGGAATCATCGCAAATGCATTTTCAGCTTTATTGCTATACCGTGATTCGAAAGATAAGCTCATTATTAAAAGTGCCTTTTTACATCTCTTAACTGATTCTCTTACATCAGTCTCAGTTGTAATAGGCTCAATCTTTATAATAGCATTTAAAATTTACATTTTTGATTCTATTATAACTTTATTTGTTTGTATATTTATTTTCAGAGAAAGCATAAAACTTTTGATTGAATCTGTTGAAATACTTATGCAAAAGGCACCGCCAATTATTAAAATCAATGATTTGAAAAATGCGCTGAATAAAGTAGAAGGAGTTGACGATATTCATCATATCCATATGTGGAAAATGAATGATAGTGATATATACTTTGAATGCCATGCAAAAATAAAGGATAATTTTGATCTAAAAAAAATAGATTTCATAAGGGAAAAAATGGAAGATATATTAATAAATAAATTCAGCATTAAACATACAACCATACAATTTGAAATATCATGCTGTAAAAGAAAATAAATTAAATTTCCCAAAACATTGTTTTATATTATATGATACATATATTAAATTCCTTTTGATTTATAAATTTTGAATTGTATATGAATTATTATATCTTTGATTTTGACAGTACATTCATAAAAGTCGAAGCTTTAGAAGAGCTATCAAAAATAGTTTTAAAAAATAATCCAAATAGAAGCAAACTAATACGAAAAGTTAAAAAGATAACCAGCGATTTGAATAATGGTGAGATCAATATTGAAACTGCCCTTATCGAGAGATTAAAAATAATTCATTCAATCTATAGAGAACATATCGAAGAGCTTATCAGCAGATTAAAATCCAAAATATCCTCTTCATTTTTGAGAAATAAACAATTTTTTAAAAGATATTCAGAATCTGTATATATAATAAGTACTGGTTTTAAGGATTATATAATACCTGTCCTAGAAGATTTTGGAATACCTGAAAATAATATTTATGCGAATGAATTTATTTATGATGAAAAGGGCATGGTTATAGGTGTAGATAAATCTAACGCATTATGCTATTCCGATGGGAAAATAAAAATATTACAAAAATTGAACTTAAAAAATAAAGGTAAGGTATATGTAATCGGAGATGGTTATTCTGATTATTTGATCAAAGAAAAAGGACTTGCAGATAGGTTTTACGTATTTACCGAAAATGTAAAGAATGAAAATGTAATTGAGAAAGCAGATCATATCATTCCTTCTCTCGATGAATTTTTATACATAAATAGGTTACCAATGAGTATTTCATATCCAAAAAATCGAATCAAAGTTCTTCTCCTGGAGAATATACATCCAAGTGCCTATGAATTATTTAGAAAAGAAGGTTATAGTGTGGAGGCTATTCCTGGAAGTCTTGATGAGGATGAATTAGGTAAAGTAATCAAAGATGTTTCCATCCTGGGTATAAGATCAAGAACGAATATAACTCCTAAAGTACTAAATTATGCCAATAAGTTAATTGCAATAGGTGCATTCTGCATTGGTACTAATCAGATAGACCTTTTAAGTTGTACAAATAAAGGTATTGTAGTTTTTAATGCTCCCTTTAGTAATACAAGAAGTGTAGTTGAGCTCGTTATTTGTGAGATTATAATGTTAATGAGGCAGCTATATAAAAAATGTAAACAAATGCATAATGGTATCTGGGAAAAGACGTCAAAGGGTTGTAAGGAAATTAGAGGTAAAAAGCTGGGTATTCTTGGTTATGGTAATATTGGATCACAGCTTTCTGTAATAGCTGAAGCTCTCGGAATGGATGTAATATTTTACGATATTGCTGACAAACTACCACTTGGAAACGCCGTCAAAGTAAAATCTATGGAAGAACTACTGAGAAAATCAGACATTTTATCAATACATGTTGATGGAAGACCAGAAAACCGTAATTTAATTTCATCAAGAGAAATAGATATGATGAAAAAAGGTGCAATATTAATCAATACTAGTAGAGGATTTGTAGTAGATTTAAACTCTCTAAAAGATGCTATAGTAAATGGTAAACTTGCAGGAGCAGCAATAGATGTATTCCCTGAGGAACCTAAAAACAATATAACTGAGGGCTTTATCAACGAATTGCAGGGTTTTGATAATGTAATCCTTACACCTCATATTGGTGGTAGCACTGAAGAAGCACAGAGAAGTATCGCAGAGTTTGTTCCAGAAAAGATAATAAGTTATGTCAACACAGGAAGCACCTACAGTAGCGTAAATTTTCCAAATATAGCTCTTCCAGAGCTCAAAGATGCTCATCGTTTTATACATATTCATAAAAATGTTCCAGGTGTTCTAGCTAAGATTAATTCAATTTTTAGTAAATACAATATAAATATCGTAGGGCAATATCTTAAAACAAACGAATATATAGGATATGTTATTACCGATGTTTCAACGAAATATGATAAAAATGCAATAAATGAGATTAAAAAAATACCAGAAACTATAAAATTTAGAGTATTATATTAACAACAATGTAAGAATACATATGAAATATTTTACAGTTGGACCGACAGAACTTTTTCCAGTAACAAAAAAATTCATTGCTGAAGCTATAGAATATGATGTCCTATCAATTTCACATAGAAGTAATATATTTAAGGATTTTTATAATACTGCAGAAGATGGTTTAAGAAAACTATTAAATATTCCTGATAGTCATTTAATTTTTTTCTATAGTTCTGCAACAGAAATCATGGAGAGAATAATTGAAAATTGTGTATTGAAAACAAGTTACCATATTATTAATGGTGCGTTTTCCGAAAGATTTTATGAAATCGCAAATGAACTGAATAAAGAAACATACTTGATCAAAATCGACTGGGGTAGAGGATTTTATGGTGAAGATATTAAAGGATTAGATAAAGCTGAGGTGATTTGCATTACACAAAACGAAACCAGCACTGGTGTTTTTATTCCGTTAGAAGAAATCTATAAGATAAAAGAAAAATACCCAGACAAAATTATAGCCATAGATATAGTTTCATCAGCTCCTTATATTGAAATTGATTTTAGTAAGATCGATATAGCATTTTTTTCGGTTCAGAAAGGATTTGGTCTACCTGCCGGGCTTGGAGTATGTATTTTGAGTAGAAATTGTATTGATAAGGCAGAATTAATTAAAAATCAAGGTGTTAGCATTGGTTCATATCATAATTTTTTAAATGTATATAATAAATCCTTAGACAAACAAACAGTAGAAACACCAAATGTCTTTTGTATATATTTACTCAGTAGGGTAGTAAATTACCTTATTCAAGAAAGGCTAGACAATATTACAAGAAGAGTAAAAAGTAATGCCAGAAAAATTTATGAATTCTTAGATCAATCAGAATATTTTAAACCCTTTGTTAAAGAGGACTACTTTAAATCATATACAACAATTGTAATTGAGTGCAAGATAAAGAGTAATGTAGTTCTTGATTATTTATACAAAAACGGTTTAGTTCTATCAAATGGATATGGAAAATTCGAAGGAAAACACATAAGAATAGGTAACTTTGGGATGCATGATAATAGCGATGTTAATAATTTATTAGACTTATTGAAGAATTTTGAGGAAAATAGCCTGAAATCTTAATAAATTTAGCAGTAAAAATTGCTATTATTGAATCCTAACCAAATTATAGTGGAAGGTGGAGATGGCGAAAAAATATCCTTTTAAAGAGATAGAGAAAAAATGGCAGAAATATTGGGAAGAAAATAAAACTTTTAAAGCTATCGATTTTTCACCAAAACCAAAATTTTATGTTTTAGATATGTTCCCATATCCATCAGGCGCCGGTTTACATGTTGGGCATTTAGAGGGATATACCGCAACTGATATTGTTGCGAGGTATAAGTGGAAAAAAGGATTTAATGTATTACACCCGATGGGTTGGGATGCATTTGGATTACCAGCGGAAAATTACGCATTACAAACAGGCATACACCCAAAAATAGTTACACAAAGAAATATTGAAAATTTCAAAAGGCAGATTAAAGCAATGGGATTTGCTTATGATTGGGATAGAGAAATAAATACAACAGATCCAAAATATTATAAGTGGACACA
The DNA here is from genome assembly GCA_017656425.1 of Candidatus Neomarinimicrobiota bacterium. Taxonomy (NCBI): domain Bacteria; kingdom Pseudomonadati; phylum Fidelibacterota; species Fidelibacterota bacterium. Next base: position 13,467 of record JACDNV010000016.1, read on the forward strand.
ATGGATTTTTAAGCAGATTTATAAATCCGGGCTAGTATATCAAGCAGAAGTTCCAGTAAATTGGTGTCCAGCATTGAAGACAGTACTTGCTAATGAAGAAGTAGTAGATGGAAAATCAGTGCGAGGTGGATATCCTGTAATAAGAAAACCGATGAAGCAATGGATGATGAAAATCACTGCATATGCTAATAGATTACTTGAAGATTTGAATTTGGTAGATTTTCCAGAGCCCATAAAAGAAATGCAAAGAAATTGGATAGGGAAGTCTGAGGGAGCTTATATAATTTTTCCTTTATATGGATACGATGATGTACTGAAAGTTTTTACAACAAGACCTGATACGATTTTTGGAGCTACCTATATAGTAGTCGCTCCTGAGCATCCATTACTTGGTAAGATAGTGTCTCCAGATCATAAAAAAGAAGTAGAGGATTATAAACAACAGGCTTTAATGAAAAGTGAACTTGCCAGAGTTAATTTATCAAAAGAGAAAACAGGAGTTTTTACCGGAGCCTATGCAATTAATCCCGTTACAAAAGAAAAAATACCAATATGGGTTGCAGATTATGTATTGATGACCTATGGCACCGGTGCGATAATGGCTGTGCCTGCTCATGATCAAAGGGACTGGGAATTCGCAAAAAAGTATAATCTTGAAATAAGGGAAGTCATTTCTGGAGGTGACATATCAAAAGGCGCTCATGAGGGAGATGGCATTTTAGTTAATTCAGATTTCTTAAATGGACTAAGAGTTGATCAGGCAAAAGAAAAAATTACAGAGTGGCTTGAGAGAAATGGATTAGGGGAGAGGGCAGTGCAATATAAACTAAGAGACTGGGTCTTCTCACGACAGCGTTACTGGGGTGAACCTTTCCCGCTCATCTATATTGAAGATAAAACTATAAGACTCCTTGATGATGACGAATTGCCGCTTGAATTACCCGATATTGAAAGGTATGAACCAAGTGGAACTGGGGAATCACCACTTGCAAATGTAAAAGAATGGGTGGAATTTATTGATTCAAAGACAGGTAAAAGAGCTAAATATGAAACGCATACAATGCCTCAGTGGGCAGGGTCATGCTGGTATTATTTAAGATATATTGATCCTCACAACGATAAAGAACCATGGGATAGAGAAAAGGAAGAATATTGGATGCCGGTAGATTTATATGTTGGTGGAGCTGAACACGCTGTCCTTCACTTACTGTATGCTAGATTCTGGCACAAAGTTCTGTATGACTTAGGCTACGTAAGTACTCCAGAACCTTTCAAAAAGCTTGTAAATCAGGGTATAATTTTAGGAGAAGACGGCGAAAAAATGAGTAAATCGCGCGGAAATGTTATAAATCCGGATGAAATTGTAGATAAATATGGTGCAGATACTCTGAGGCTTTATGAAATGTTTATGGGTCCGCTGGAGAAATCAAAGCCATGGAGCACATCGGGTATTGAAGGGGTATTTAGATTTATAAATAGAGTATGGAATCTATATGTTGACAGTAATGGAAATATAAGAGCTGATATAAAAGAAATAGAACCAGATGAGGAAATTAAGAAACTTGCAAATAAAACTATTTATAAAGTAACAAACGATATAGAAAATATGAAATTTAACACAGCTATCGCACAAATGATGGTTTTTGTTAATAAAATGTACAAGAAAAAAATAAAACCCAAATGGGCATTAGAAATTTTTCTGCATCTATTAAATCCATTTGCTCCTCATATAACAGAAGAACTATGGAGCATGCTAGGGCATAATGAGATACTTGCTATGAGTGACTGGCCAGAGTATGATGAAAACTATTTGTCTGAGGATATTGTAACAATCGCAGTACAGGTAAATGGGAAGCTCAGAGACCAGTTTCAAATAGATATTGATTCAGATGAACAGGAATATATTGAAAAAGCATTATCACTTGAAAAGATCAAGAAATATATAAATGATAAACCGATTAAAAAGACAATAGTTGTAAAAGGGAAGATAGTTAATATCGTAGTATAAATAAGTTTATTTATTCTGTTGTATATGAGAGCATTAGCTTTATTTTCTGGAGGGTTAGATAGTCTTCTTGCGGTTAAAATTGTGCAGTCGACTGGCATAGAAGTTATACCCGTATTTTTCAATTCATTATTTTTTAATAAAGAAAAAGCAGAGAAAACAGCACGAGAAAACAATCTCAATTTGGTAATTGTTGAATTAGAAGATGATTATCTTGACATAATAAAAAATCCAAAATATGGATATGGTAAAAATATGAATCCATGTATCGATTGTCATGGATTTATGTTTAAAAAACTCGGAGAGTTACTAAAAGAATTTAATGCTGATTTCTTAATATCTGGTGAAGTTCTTGGTCAAAGACCCTTTTCACAAACTTTGCCGAATCTTAATGCAGTCAAAAAGTTAAGTGGATATGAAGATCTTATCGTTAGACCATTATCACAAAAATTATTGCCTGATACAAAGCCAATTAGAGAAGGGTGGATTAAAAAGCATAATCTATATGATATTCAGGGAAGAGGCAGGAAAAGGCAATTTGAATTAGCGAAAAAATTTGGTTTAAAATATCCACCTCCAGCTGGAGGTTGTTTGCTTACGGATCCATCTTTTAGCCAAAGACTCAATGATTTGATTAAATATAGTATGTACAATAAAATTAATATAGAGCTATTGAAATTGGGGAGACACTTAAGAATTGATAAAAATACTAAACTCATAATTGGGCGTAATAGAGAAGAGTGTGAAAAATTAAAATATTTTGTTTATAAATATAATTTTATTATTGTAGAACCTTCTTTATATAAAGGACCATCTGGGATGATTATATTTAATGATAGTAGCCTATCAAACAGAGTAGTAGAGGAATCAATTAATTTGTGTGGATCTATAATTTTAAGTTATACGAATAAAATAAAAACAGACAAAGGATCAGTTTACTTCTACAATGACAACTATTTTTCTACTCGTTACTTAAAAAAGTTTGAAAGAGAAAAAATAGAGAAGTTCTTAATTAATAGATAAAATAAATTATATTATATGAAAATTAGTAGATACAAAATAATAATCTCGAATTATTAGTATTTTATATGAATATTTGGCATGAACAGAAGGAAACATAATATTTCTTATGTCTAATTATTTCTATGCCTTTTATCTAAGTTCTAACGACATTAAATCACTGGATATTATTACGTTTATTCCGTACTTTTTTATTAATTCATCCTTTAATACAAATAATTCATCTGTCTTATCAATCTCAGGATAAAAATGTGTTAATATTATATTTTTTGGTTTTGATGCTTTTGCAAGTTCCCTTACTTTATAGGGAGTCATATGAGTTTCAAGTGATATACTATCTGGTAATGAACACTCTATTAGTAAGTAATCAACATTAAATGATATTTCACACAAATTTTCACATAGACCAGTATCTCCAGCATATACAAAACTCAAATTCTTACGATCCACAAACTTAAACATTAAACTGCCTTTACTATGTATAGTACTTAAGGTAAATAATTTAAATTGTTCATATTCAATTGAATCACCATTATTTAATTCTATAAATTCGTATTTATTATTATCATCATAGGTTAGATATCTATGGATTTTATCAATGTTTTTTAAAACATTGATATTTTCCTTCGAAGAATATACCATAAAAGAATTGCAAATAGAATTCTTCTGGACATAATATCTGTTTGCAAAAAATATTGTGAATAAATCAGATATATGATCAAGATGGGTATGACTTATAAAAATATTTGAAATATCTTTTGTAGTATATTGAGTATGAGCAAGTTGATGTAATGCTCCTGGACCACAATCAATAAGATTAACTACGCCGTCTATCTCAAGTAAATAAGACGAACTTTTCCTTTTTTTAGAAGGTACAGATGTCCCAGAGCCAAGTATTATTAGATTCATTTTAAATCAAATTAAATCATGCGGAGAGGGAGGGATTCGAACCCCCGGTCCCGAAAATGGGACACCTGATTTCGAGTCAGGCCCGTTAAGCCAGGCTCCGGCACCTCTCCATAAATCGTATAATCTATAATATTTAATTAAATCGTTCAATTTCTATCTCTCAAATTTTTAAAAAAAGTTCTAAGTAGTGCCTGGCATTGATTTTCTAATACACCACCTTTTACAAATGGCTTATGATTCAGATACCTTCCATCCAGTATATTGTCAGTAGAACCACATGCACCATAATTTTCATCATAAGCACCGAACACTACCCTATCGATTCTTGCATTAAGGATGGCTCCAGCGCACATTGGACAGGGTTCCAATGTTATATAAATTGATGTTCCCTCCAATTTCCAGCTTCCCAAAGTTTGAGATGCAGATGTTATAGCTATTATCTCCGCATGTGCGGTTGGATCTTTGAGGTTTTCTCTGGAGTTATAACCCCTTCCAATTATTGAATTATTTTTTACTATTACTGCTCCAATAGGTACCTCACCCCTATCCAGAGCTTTCTCTGCTTCCATTATCGCAAATCTCATCCAATATTCATCTTCAATCATATCTGAATAATAAATTATTATATTTTGAACATGAAATATACTTAAATAAATTCAATTTTGTAATATTAATTTCAAAAGTTACTTCTAAAAATTGTATATTTCCGCTGGTGCAGTTCGGTAACACCATTTCTGGAGGATAAATGGAGTTTGTTAAGGATTTTTTCAAATCTGCATCAAATTTTATCTGGGGGAAACCTGACTTTTTTCCTTTCATGGTAATGCTCTTATTAATAACTGGTTTCATAGTAACGATTAGAACACGACTAATCCAATTCTCACAATTCATTCATGCTTGGAAAGTTATGTTTGGTCTTTATGATAATCCTGAAGATCCTGGTGATATTTCACATTTTCAGGCTATTTCTGCTGCATTATCGGCTACAGTGGGAATAGGAAATATTGCTGGAGTTGCTACTGCGATACACTATGGTGGTCCTGGTGCACTATTCTGGATGTGGGTAACTGCCATTCTTGGCATGTCATTAAAATTTGCAGAAGCAACACTTTCAATGAAATTTCGAAAGATAAATCCTGACGGTTCAGCATCGGGTGGACCTATGTATTATATCGAAAAAGGCCTCGGCAGTAAATTCAGATGGATGGCTATGTTATTTGCTTTTATGTGTATAGCATCTTCTTTTGGAACTGGTAACACTATACAAGCATTCACTGTTGCTGATCAGTTTAGAGCCGATTTAAATATCCCTACTTGGGTAACAGGACTTATAACTGCTACAATTGTTGGGCTAGTTATAATTGGTGGGATAAAGAGAATTGGAAGAGTTGCAAGCTTCTTGATGCCAGGAATGTGTAGCATCTATATATTAACAGGGTTGATAATCTTAATTATTCATATTGATAAGTTACCACATGCCTTTTACGAGATATTTTCATCTGCCTTTACCTCTCGTGCAGAAGTAGGTGGATTTGTCGGAAGTACGTTTCTTTTTATGATGATGTGGGGTGTAAAAAGAGGATTGTTCTCAAATGAAGCAGGACAAGGTAGTGCTCCTATTGCCCATGCTGCGGCAAAAACTAAAGAACCTGTCAGAGAAGGCATAGTAGCTATGCTCGGTCCTTTTATAGATACGATTCTTGTATGTTCAATTACTGGCTTGGTAATTATCACAACGGGTCTGTGGCATGAGAAAAAATATGAAATAATAACTGCAAATGCACAGGCAGATATAATGATAGTATCCGGCAGTTCTGAAATTGTTAAAAATGGAAATATAAAAGGTATTATTTTAATAGACACAACATTTCACGTAGAGAATGGTTCTCCAATTGAAAATATAAAGTTTATACGAAACCACAGTTTCATAGATAGCGTCAAGATTATTGTTAATAAAGAAATATACTCTGGAAGAATATATATAGATAAGCTGGGTTTAATGAATCCTGTGGATAGCCATGGATCTGTAAGTATTGCAGGTTACATGATGCAAAACGGTTCTCCATTGACGAGCTGGTCATTTCAAAAAGGATTGGAAAAATTAGGTAACTGGGGAAACTATATCGTTACAATCGCAGTATTTCTTTTTGCAATATCTACAGCAATAAGCTGGTCATATTATGGTGATAGAGCTACTGAATATTTATTTGGAAATAGAGCAACAATATATTATAAATGGGTCTATGTAATATTGCATTTCGTTGGTGCTATTGTTTCTCTTGAAGTAGTATGGTATTTTGGTGATATTGCTATGGGGCTGATGGCTTTACCGAACTTGATTACTTTAATCTTGCTTTCAGGAACAGTAAGAAGATTAACTGTCGATTATAGAAGCAGAACACATTTGACTTATAAAGAAAAGATGGGAATAACCAGAGGTAAATAAAAATTAGGAGGGGGAGTGAAAATATGAAATACGATATTGATAAAATTAAAGATTTTGCTATTGGTGTAGCTCTCGAGGCTGGTAAGTTTATATTAAAAAATATGAAAAAAGCTCTAAAAATTGATTATAAAGGTAGAGTTAATATGGTAACAGAAGTAGATAAAGATTCTCAGGATATAATTATATCCAGAATTTCTAAGGAATTCCCCAACGCAGGTATTATTGCAGAAGAATCTGACACCAAAACTGTTAATAAAAATATTACATGGATTATTGACCCACTCGATGGCACAACCAATTTTGTGCATGGATTTCAATGTTTCGCAGTATCTATCGCTGCTGAAATTGATAGCAAAATTATCTTAGGAGTTGTCTATGATCCAGTAAGAAAAGAGATGTTTTATGCGACAAACGGTGCCGGTGCCTATTTAAATGGTAAAAAAATTCATGTATCTAGAATAAGCAGGTTAATTGATTCTCTGCTGGTTACTGGATTTCCTTATGAATTGAATCAGTATTTTTATAAAAATATGGAATTATTTAAAGCTTTGTATGAGAAGTGTCAGGGTGTTAGAAGAACTGGTGCTGCAACAATTGATTTATGTTATTTAGCCTGTGGAAGATTCGATGGATATTGGGAGTTTAATCTCAATCCATGGGATGTGGCTGCGGGTAGTATTATAGTAAAGGAAGCTGGCGGTAAAATATCAGATATGAAGGGAGGAGATTTTTCTATTTATGGTAAAGAATATCTGGCAACAAATGGGTTAATTCATGATGAAATGCTGGAGGTAATTAGAAAGTATATTTAAGAACCATTTTTGTTTGGGAGTAAAAGATACTTAAAAACCGCTTCCATTACCTTATCCCGATTCTCCTGTCCCAGTATTGTTTCAAAGGGAAATCCAAAAATAACTATGCTATAATTTCCATTATAGGCGATTCCACTGCTAAAATAATTTTCATCATATCTTAGTATTGTTCTTGCACCATTACCCACAGGTAAAATAGCATCGGGAGATTCAACTTTATATATCGAATCATTAAATGTATTGCAATATTCAAATTCAGGAATTATCGATGAAAATAAAGAATCATCTGAAAAAACCTTTCCACTCCTTGAACCATAGTTAGTTCCAAGATCCATTTTGAGTATTTCTTTTGAAAAATAAATATCAAAACTATCACTTAAGGGACCGTAAAAAAGGTCAGAGCATACATAAGCACCAGATATGAATATTTTTCCATTATTGTTACAGAATTCTATAACTTTATTTTTAATTTTTTTATTGAAGATTTGATATTTGACATTGCCTTTATCACCCGGCATAACAGTCTGTTTCTCTTCCCCATATATAAAATCAATAATATCATAATCCATTAAATTAACTTTTCCAGATGCGACAGCCTCATCACTTGTTGAAACAAAAGAGTAACCTAATTTTTTAATCGATTTTCCATGTAAATAAGGGTAGTCAAAGGAATTCCCAGATATTACTTTTGTTTCCAAGTCTGAAAAACTTGCGCCAAAGCCGGGTCTATCGTTGTTTATAAATTTTGAATATGGATTGAAATTGTACTGCTGACCAACATAGCTGACATCAAACTTATAGGGAACTCCTTCATCTATATTCAGGAAAAAACCTTTAAATTTAGGTAAATTCAGAAACTCAGGTGCTGATATTCTATCAAAACCATTTACTATCAATACATTTCCCTTTGCACTATCTAACCAGCACACAGATAGTATTTCCGATGGAAAACTCTCACCGCCATCATTTACAGCAGTTACTTTAAAGCTGTATATCCTTCCAGGAATAAGACTTACAAATGTAATAATGGTATCATTTATAAGTAAACCGCTATCAAAATCCTCGTTATCTCTCCTTATATATACAATGTATCGGTCAGGTTTAGCACTTTTTTCCAGCGTATCAATCGTCGGGCTCCAGGATAAAGTAACGCTTTTTTTACCTGAAAAATATGAAGTGAAATTATGCACAGGTAAGGGCTGTACAGTATAACCCCGTCGATATTGAAAGGAAAGGTATTTTAATATACCTTTATAAATTGCTCTTGACACATCAAACTTGAAATTTGGATCGTGCATGAATCTTACATCATAAGGATTCTGATGAGAGAGTAACTCAAGAATCATTGATGGTAAATCTGTCAAGTATGTTTCGGCATATTTAGCATTTAATAATTCTCTTCTATTCCATTTTTTGAAATATTTTTTTCTAATATCATAAACAATCTGGGTTTGTACTATATCGGCAAGATCACGGTTTGTAAATCTTGATATACTATCAGGGAATACTGTTAGTGAATCTCTGTCATATACACTATATATCGCTAATGTACCTATGGTTGTATCTATCGAATTATTTAATCCTGCATCAGTATGTATCGATAAAGATAAATCTATAGGAACTGATAAGCCTACAAATTTTTTTGCTGTATCTTGTACTCTTAAAACTCCTTTTAGATAATTCGGAAATTCTGATCTTGATATATAGTCATCTCTATAATCATTTGTGTCATCACTTATATTGTATACTAGACTATCTGGCAACCCCGCATATTGTAAGTAATACCTTGCTCCTTCTAAATACCTTGGCCTTCTGCTCAATTTTCCTCCTCTTTTAATATTACCTACTCCCCCACCAAATCTAACAGCATCTGCCGTTATAATTTTCCCTTTATATGAAGATTTATTAGTTAATACAACTTTACCAATTGTAGGATTTATTCCTTTTTTAAATTTGAATTTGCCAAGATATATCCATGTACTGCCACCAATTTTTTGATTTACAAAAAAATCTGCTTGTCCTCCATTGTAGTAAACTCTATACCTGACATCTACAGCGCTACTATCGTAAGAATGGTATGAAATATAAATAGAATAGTATCCATCCTCAGGTATATCAGGAACCAACTCAATATAAGCTGTTTCGATAGTATCTGAATAAATTTTTCTAAAAGTTCCGAGTTTAAAGGGGTTCACATTACTCTCATATGGCGTTTTAACCAAAGCGAATCCTTTTTCGTTTCCTTTAAGCCATGGATTTGTACTGTCTTTGAATACTTCATAATAATAGGATGTTTCATGACCACCATCATTATCAATTATAACTTCGTTAACTTGAATATCTCTTTCTCTTGGCATGAATACATATGCTCCTGCATTTTCCAGCATAGGGACAAGATACTGCACAGCAAGGGAAAATGTTAATTTATCCTCAACAGTTCCTAAAAGCCTTGGTCTTTGCCACTCCCATCGGTCCCTTCTGTATGAATAATACCAGCCATGACTGGGCATTATTACTATATGATTATTGTATAAACCTCTGGATGGAATATACGGACGCGAAATATTTCTAACAATTTTTGACTCTACATAATTTGGTTTTGCCATCCTCGAAATATCAATTTCGGATACATTTTGTCTATAAAAATTGGGAATAAGTTCCTCAATAGGTTTATTTAATGTATAAATAAAAACACTATAATTTTTATATCTAGGCCCGAGCTTTTTTTTAAAATAATTATATATTTCTTTTGTATTATCTTCTCTAAACGGAATATAAGAAAACTTATCATTGAAACAAATCTTAATTGTTTTATTCTTCCTATCTACTTCTATTTGTTTTACTTCACAACCAGGGAATAGTCTTACCGGTTTTTTATTTTTATAACAATCTTCCAAGAAATCGATTGCCTTTCTGTAGACAATTTTTTCGGTTTTGCTGAAACTTTTATACAAATCCCTCTGACTTCTTATATAATAGGTACTACATTTAGAAAGCACAATAAAAACAATAAAACCTATAATAGTTATAAAACATTTTACTTGATTTTTCAGCATGGTGTAAGAGCTATTTATTTTTATTTTTTTAATAAATATTCAACAAAACGAGTGAGTAATGGTAAGGAAATATCTATCACATCTTCATCAAATTCTAATATTGGTGAATGCAATTCACCTCTTTTCTTAGCTCCTATTAAAAAATACAATCCGGGGACTATCCTTGAGTAAAAACTAAAATCATCGGCCCCCATAAAGACTTTATTTTCAATCTTCCAGGTTTCTTTTAGTTCCTTATCTTGGCTTATAAATCTTACAAAATTATTATAAAGGTTATTGTTATTTATTACAGGCGGACAATAGGATGGTATTTTGAAGTCTATTTTTATTTTATATAACTTCTCATAACCTTTCACATAGTCCTTAATTAAGTCTTTTATTTTATTATAAACATTTTCATTTAGTACTCTTAGACTTCCACCGACAAAAACTTTTTCTGGAATAATATTGTGGGATTCACCTCCCTGTATTTTGCCAAAGGATAGAATGAATATCTCTTCCTGATCAATTTGCTTTCTTAAATAATCATTCAGGTGAGAAATAAATTCTGATACAATATAAACAAGGTCATTACTTTTATCAGGAGCTGATGTATGACCACCTTTTCCTTTAAATTCGAAAGCAATAAGGCTTGAAGAAGCACACATCGGACCCGATTTCACTTGAATAACCCCTTTTTCATAATATGGACTCATATGCACACCTAATACACAACATACTTTTGAAAAATCTATTTCCTTAACAGTATACATGCCACCACTGTCAGCACTTTCTTCTGCTGGCTGAAATATAACATTTAGCCCACGTTTTAGATTCTTATCCTTAAAGTATCTTAGTAATGCAAGTCCAAAGGCTGTATGATAATCATGTCCACAGGCGTGCATATAACCATGATGTGTTGATTTTAGTTTATTAGAACGGCTTTCTTGAATTGGTAAGCCATCTATATCTGTGCGATATAATACTACATTATCCTGATTGCCAATCTTGCAATATCCCCCAGTTAGCAAATTCTCAAACTTCTCAAACTGAAGCCCCATATTCCTGATCGTTATTTCTATAAACTTAGTTGTTTTGAACTCTTTAAATGCTGGCTCAGGAATCTTATGCAGCTTTCTCCTAATTTCTTTTGTGAATTCAATAAGTTCATACATTGAAATTCCTTTATTTATTCATAATGTTAGGAATTGCATTGTAGTATATTTGTGATATAGTTTTTACATCTATTTTAATCAGGTCATTTATTCTGAGTACACCATCAGCCTTTACTCTACCAATTGTTGTACACGGAACAATATTTCTAGAAGCAATCTTTTCCATCTCTAGCAAATTTTTCTCGTCAATACTAACAATAATACACGATTGACATTCGCTAAAAAGCAATTCATCATTTCTCATATCACCTGAAGCAAAAATCGATGCACCAATATTTTTTTCTGGATTTTTTATGCATGCTTCAGCAATAGCCACTGCCATTCCGCCATCTGAAATATCTATCGCTGATTTTATTATCCCTTCCTTTATCCCATCGAGCACTGCATTGTGAACTCTTTTTTCAAATTCCAGATCAATCGTTGGTGCATCCCCTTTTACAAGTCCATAAATTGTCTTGAGATATTGGCTACCACCAAGTTCGCCTTTTAAATTTCCTATCAATAAAATAAAATCACCCTCATCTTTAAACCATGGTGTTGTAACATATTTTATGTCATCAATTATACCAAGCATTCCGACAACAACAGTAGGATAAATTGCACCCTCGGGAGATTCATTGTAAAAACTAACATTACCACCTGTTACAGGGGTATTAAATACTCTACAAGCATCTCCCATTCCCAGAACAGCTTCTTTAAACTGATAATATATTTCAGGATCGTATGGATTGCCAAAATTTAAGCAGTTAGTAATAGCAATTGGTTTGGCACCAGTACAAACTACATTCCTTGCAGCTTCAGATACGGCTATTGCACCACCTCTGTAGGGATTTAAATAAGTATATCTACCGTTTCCATCAGTTTTTACAGAAAGAGCTTTATCTGTATCCTTTATTCTTAATACACCTGCTCCATCTCCTGGTTTGATCACAGTATTAGTCATAACTGAATGATCATATTGTTTATAAATCCACGACTTGTCTGCAATATTCGGTGAGCCAATAAGTTCTAGTAATACCTTGTTATAGTCACGCGGCTCTTCAATATCATCAACATTAAAATTTTTTGTCTCACTTAAATAGCTGGGTATCTTAGTCTTTCGTATATAAGATGGTGCACCTCCACCCAATACCAGATGCCAGGCAGGGACTTCTCCAACCTTTTCCCCATCCATATAAATTTCAAGCAACTGTGTATTGGTTACCTGACCTATTTCAACGCAATTTAAATCCCATTTTTTAAATATTTTCTTTGTTTCTTCTTCAAAACCTTTTTTTACAACGACAAGCATTCTTTCTTGAGATTCTGAAAGCATAATTTCATAAGGTGTCATGTCTGGTTCTCTTAAAGGTACTTTACTTAAATCAAGGATCATACCCGACTTTCCTCTTGCTGACATTTCAGATGTAGAACATGATATACCAGCTGCTCCCATATCTTGCATTCCTACAAGAAAACCTTTCCTGGCTAACTCTAAAGAAGCTTCCAATAATAACTTCTCAGTAAAAGGATCTCCCACCTGTACAGAAGGTCGTCTTTCTTCAGATTCCTCTGATAATTCTTCAGAAGCAAATGTTGCACCGTGAATACCGTCTCTTCCTGTTGAAGAACCAACAATCATTACTGTATTCCCTTCACCTTTAGCTGTTGCACTTACTATATAATCGTGTTCAACTATTCCTACCGTCATCACATTTACTAATGGGTTACCAGTGTAACAATCTTCAAAATATACCTCACCCGCAACAGTTGGAACTCCAACACAATTCCCATAATGTGCAATTCCCTGAACCACATGATCAAAGAGATATTTATTTTTAGGATTGTTCAATGGACCAAACCTCAATGAGTCAAGATTTGCTATTGGTCTTGCACCCATTGTAAATATATCTCGTAATATTCCACCTACACCTGTAGCTGCTCCCTGAAAAGGCTCTATTGCAGAAGGATGATTATGAGATTCGATCTTGAAAGATACGGCAAGCCCATCACCAATATCAACAAGCCCGGCGTTTTCTTCACCGGCTCCAACTAACAAATGTTTACCAGTTCTTGGCAAAGTCTTCAATAAAACTATTGAATTTTTATAGCTGCAATGTTCACTCCACATTACTGAAAATATTCCTAATTCAGTATAGTTTGGTTTTCTCCCGAGTATTTCTATTATCCTATTATACTCTTCCTCTGTCAACCCATGCTCCATAGCCAGTTCCAATGTTACTTCCGGCTCTTTAAACTTTTCCATCAGCTTCTCCTAAAATTTAACCTTTAAAAGTCTAGATGTATAATGTTCATATGTTTCCCGTTCTGTTATTAGATAGTCCTTGCCATTGTATATTGCTACCTCAGCGGGTCTGAATCTAAGATTGTAACTGCTTGAAAGCACACTACAATATGCACCAGCCTCGCCGAATATAATTATATCACCTATCTTAATATTATCGGGTAGCAATCTATCTTTCGCCAATATATCCGTATTTTCACAAATCTGCCCACAAATATTATAAATATTTTTATGTTTATCAAATTTCTTATATAAATAAACATTATGTTCTGCACCATATAGGGCTGGTCTTGGGAATATATTAAAGCCTGCATCCACACCGATAAAGTTTTTATAGCTCCTTTTGATCCCTGCTACCCTAGTCACTAAATATCCCGCATTACCAACAATAAATCTTCCGGGTTCAATAGATAAATATGGATCATTTAAACCATATTCTTTCACCTTATTTTCAAAAATTTTAAGTATTTCTTGCCCTACCCATTCAATATCCAACTCTTCCTGATCATCATAATATGGTATACCAAAACCACCCCCTATATTTATATTTTTAATATTTACATTAACCTTTTTAATTATCTCGCTGATTATCACAAATAATTGGTTAATAATAAATGGGAAATATTCTTTATCAAGATTGCCTGAACCTACCATCATGTGTATGCCAAAGCGTCTTATCCCATAATCATATGCTAACCTGTATGCATCAATAATTTTCTCTTGTGGTATACCAAATTTTGATTTTGTACCACCTGTTATTATCTGCTCATATTTACCTTTACCTTCGCCAGGATTAACTCTAAAACTAACAAAATCCACTTTACCTAATTTTATTAATTTTTTGAATGACGATATATCGTCAAGATTTATTATTACATTATTATCTATTGCATATTTCAGGTCATTTTCACTTTCGTAACTACTCGTAAAAAAAATTTTATCTGAACTTACTCCCTCTTCAAGAACCATACGTATTTCACCGGGACTAACACAATCAAACCCTATCTCCCTATCTTTCAAGAAGTTAACAATTACTGGATGAGAATATGCTTTCAATGAATAGTATATTTTAACCTTACCGCTTGCAAAATTAAACGCATTCTTTAATCTATTAAGATTTTTTTCTATTTTATTGAAATCGTAGACATAAAGTGGTGTCCCATATTTCTCGACTAAATTTTTAACGTATACACTTTCAATTTTTTCCATATTATAATCCCTTATCAATATGTTATCGATGCAAAAAATGCCAGATTGTTTCTGCAAGTTTTTTACCAATACCAGGAACAGTTGTGAGGTCTTCAATAGATGCTGATGCTATTTTTTCAACAGAACCAAAATGTTTAATTAGTTCTTTCTTTTTTTTCTCTCCAACTTTAGGTATTTCATCCAGGATTGATTTTATTGTTTCCTTTTTCCTCCTTTTCCTGTGATAGGTTATCGCAAATCTATGTGCCTCATCTCTAACCCTTTTTAGAAGTATCAATGAAAGACTATCCTTTGGTAGAATAATTGGGTCCCTTTGTTCAGGTATAAAAATTTCCTCAAGTCTTTTTGCTAATCCTATAACGGGAATATTTTCAAGTTCTAAACTTTTAAGAACCTCTACTGCTTTAGATAACTGCCCTTTACCCCCATCAATCAATATCAAATCTGGCAGATCTTTTTTTTCTTTTAATTGTCTTGTATATCTTCTTTTCATCACCTCAGAGATCATTGCATAATCGTCAATACCATTTACACTTTTTATCTTATATTTTCTATACTCACTTTTTTTAGGCTTCCCATCCTCAAAAACCACTACAGAACCCACAGACTGTTTTCCCTTTATGTTTGAAACATCAATAGCCTCAATCCTTCTCGGATACATTGGAAGATTCAAATCTTTTTTGAGACTTTTAAGAACCTTTGGCACAAAATCAACTTTTATATTTTCCTTATATTTAAATTCTTCGAATTGCAGCTTCGCATTTTTTTCAGCTATTTGCAAAAGCCTTGCCTTTTCCCCATGCTTAGGTACGCTAATTCGTATTTTCTTTCCTTTTTTACTTGATAACCACTCAACTAAAAGTGATTGATTTTCTGGTTCGATATTAGTTATAATTTCATCTGGCAATAAAATAGTTGAGCTATAATATTGCTCTAAAAAGCTTGAAACAATTTCACTAAACTCTGCATTTTCAGTATTTTGTAATTGGAAGGGTTCTTTACCTATTATTTTTCCACCTCTTATTCTAAAAAGAAGGGAAAGACCATAATTATTTTCTATTATAAAGTATATTAAATCAACATCATTAATCCCTTGTAATTCAATGTATTGCTTCCGTGAATATAACTGGATTGCTCTTAGCTGATCCCTATAACGAGCAGCATCTTCAAATCTTAATTCACTGGCAGCTGTCTCCATTTTATTTTTTAAATATGACATGACACTATCAGTCTTTCCATTAATAAAAGCTTCAACTTGCTCTATCATATTTGAGTACTCTTCTTTACTAACTAATCCATGGCAGGGACCTCCGCACTTTTTAATATGATAGCTTAAGCATAGCTTTATTTTTTTTAATTTTACAATATTGTCGGTCAGGTTATATTTACATGTTCTAATCTGAAATATCTTATTAATGATATCTAAAGTCTTTCTTAAAGATTTTACATCAGTGAAAGGTCCAAAGTATTTTGAGCCGTCATCAAGAAGCCTCCTTGTAATATAAAGTCTGGGATAATTTTCATTTGTTATTTTAATATATGGATATGTTTTATCATCGCGAAGGCAAACATTATACTTTGGTTTATACATTTTTATAAGAGTATTTTCAAGAATTAATGCTTCAACTTCCGAATTCGTTATAAAATATTCTACATCATGTATTTTTGAGACCATAATCATCTGTTTTGGGTTCATGTTAGTCTTACTAAGGTATGAGCGAACCCTGTTTCTAATATTTTTAGCTTTACCTATATAAATTATCTTCCCCTGCCTATCTTTAAATATATAGCAACCTGGCTGTACTGGTGCTTCTAATATCTTTTCCGTTAATTTACCTTTTGTAATAGTCATTTCATTCATCTTTAAATGCAATTTCTCAATTTTTCATACCATAATATAATTTTTTATCCTGAAATATTCATTGCATTACTTTATTATATTTATTTATTTTACAGTTCTTTGTTTATTAAGGGCATATTTTTTACTTTTAAATTGATGGAATTGAATATAGGAAGGATAACAATGGAAAGGTCAAAATTACATCTATTCAGATTTACTAATAAAGATAATATCGAACATGTAAAAAAAGGAATTCACAGACTGCTTGAAGCAATGAAGCTGGAGTCCATTCTTAAAGAGGAAGAAATAGTAGCAATAAAAATTCATATAGGTGAAAAGGGAAATAAAACTCATTTAAAACCTTACCATGTAAAACCTATTATTGATTATATAAAAAATTATGGGGCAAAACCATTTTTAACTGATACATGTGTTCTTTATAAATCACAAAGAAGTAATGCATACGATCATGTATTGCTTGCTCATGAACACGGCTTTGGTATTGAAAAAATAGGTGTTCCATTTATTGTAGCAGATGGCATTGCAGGAAGAAATGAAGCTTCTATTAGAATTGATGCCCCTATTAATAAAGAAGTATACATTGCCGCTGATTTTCTTGCCGCAAATTCCATCGTAGTAGTTTCTCATGCTACGGGACATATGCAAACTGGTATCGGTGCTACAATAAAAAATATCGGAATGGGAATGTCGAGTAGAAAGGGTAAATTAGTACAGCATAGCGTTTCTAAACCCCGAATCGTTTCTCAAGTATGTACTGCATGCGGCTTATGTTTAAGATGGTGCCCGGCTGATGCAATTGTTGTCAATAGCGAGGGAAAGTCGGTTATAGTTGAAGAGAAATGTATTGGCTGTGGTGAGTGTCTTGCAGTTTGCAGATTTAATGCTGTTAAATTTAGATGGGATAGGACAGATGAAGAGGTCCAAAAGCAGATTGCTGAACATGCATTGGGTGTTATAAAGAGTAAAAGAGGAAAAATAGCTTATATTACTTTTGCAATTACTATGACAAAAGACTGCGATTGTATGGCTCAACCAGAAAGATTTGTTGTAAAAGATATCGGAGTTATTGGCGGCTACGATCCCATTGCTATTGACAAAGCTATCATCGATTTAACAGAAAAGGAAAGCGGTATTAATCTATCAAAAGCATCATATCCAAATATTAACTACAATGTTCAACTTGAATATGGTGAAAAGATAGGGCTCGGTCGCAGGAATTATGAAATTGAAGAGATTCAAGTATAATACTTTGATAAAGCTTCCTGAGTAGTCAGAATCGGAGTTCTTAATATACCTTTTGCTTTTGTGATATCAAAACTCACATCTTTTGGCCTTACCGCTTTGTAGTGAACTTCTTTATAACTTACTTTCTCAATTCTTTCATTATAATCACGATTTAAAAAGTTACATAATCTGATAGCAAAATCATACCTGGATATTCTCTCTGGTCCACCAATATGAATTAAACCAGAAAAATCAATATCACAGAGTTCTTTTATTAGATCCGCTGCATTATTTACACAGAGTAAACTTCGATATTGATCGTAAATTATCTTAATTTTTCCCTTACCATAAGCTAGGGTATTCCACAGCCATTCCTGTCGGTATGATATATTAAAAACTCCTCTACCATACATTAATGCCATTCTGATAACAGCGTTTTTATTTGAAGCTAACACTATATTCTCTGCTTCGACTTTGGTCTTGCCATAGAAGTTTATTGGATTTGCTTTATCTGTTTCTTTATAATATGATGATAATCCATCAAAAACCTGATCCGTCGATATATAAAGTAATTTTGCTCTATTTTTATTACACCAGTCTGCTATTATCTCAGTTGATTCTACATTAACCAGCCATGCTATTTTCTTATTTACTTCTGCATCATCCGGGTCAGATACGGCAGCGTTTTGAATTACTATATCAGGTTTTACTTCATTTAATATTTTTAAGACATCACCCTTTCCGATAAGATTTAGCTTTAAGAAATTTACTGTTCTTATTCTATTGGAGTTGTATGTTCCATATGCTATATAACTATTAAACAATGCTTTATATAAATGTCCACCAAGAAAACTATTTGCCCCTGTTAGTAATATCTTTCTCATTTATTTTTTTAAATTTTTTAATTGAAACCCTAAAAAGAATGAAATCCCAATCAGAAGGAGATATAAATATCCTACTTCAATATCTTTCATCTTTATTTTAGATATGAAGATAAGTATAAGAAAGTTTAAGATACCAAACAGAATTGATGAAAATCTCAGCCTAAATACAATTTTATCAAAAAATATAACTATACTAATTCCTATTATATTTGCTAAAAGGCAATAATACATATATAATGCACTCAATAAGTCTAATAACTTTATCGGCAATACAAGAGAAAAAGAAATAAATATGCCTGCAAATAAAACAACCAAAATCCTTGTCTTGAAGTTTTTGACTTCTAATAATTTATGCAAATAACCCACAGCAGAGCCTGTTATGGCTACAATTAGTACAGATATTAATACCTCGATATTAACTCCTTCCATATCGAAAATTTAACGACCCTATAATGAGGATCGTATACTTTTATAAATCTCTCCGAATGATGAATTATCGGGTAATTTTCTCTTTTAATCTTTTGAGTAAAATTTTTAAAGTCATTTATTGAGAAATTCAACTCACCTCTTTTAATTAAATTTCCTACTTCTGACCACCTTTTATCAAATAGTGCTTGATTTCCTACATTTTTTGATGATAATAAAATGGCTTTTGCTAAAATCTCTGGATCAAAATTCTCACATTTAAACTTTTTAAGATTAATCCATATAAACTCACTATCATTTTCTATAGGCTCATATAAAGAAGCATTGCAATCTTCCTCAATCTCTGATATCTCTTTTTCAATTGAGTATTTTATATCATCAATATTTGAACCTAAATGACCAGGACCAAAAGTTGCTTGAAAAGTAATTTTATATATATCGGACAGTTGTGCCTCTTGGTACTTGGTGATAAACGTTTTGATAAATTTGCCCCACCTCATATTTTCATTATTTTCAGGACATCGTAAAAGTATCAATAAAATACAAAAATTAAGCAGTAGTATCTTCGTTCTTGTCAATCTCTTCAAAATCGGCATCTTCAATATCGTCTTTGTCTATTAATGATTCGCTTTCCTTATTTTTCTGCTTATGTTCTTTGATTTGTACCTTAGTAATGAAGTGTTTTAATAATTTCAACAATAGATAGATAATTAGCGCTATAAATATTAATTGAAATAGCCTCATTTTAACACTCTTTTTACAGGTTTATAATACTTTGTACCCTCAAAAGGGGTATTAATGACCTTTAAAATATCATTTAAATCGTTCTCGTTGTTTACAAAGTCTATTTCCTCTGTATTTATGATTAATAGAGGGCTATCGTAATACATAAAGAAGAATTCATTATATACATGAATCAATGATTCGATGTATTCCGGTTCAATATACTTCTCATAACTTCTGCCCCTTGTTTTTATATTTTGCATCAACCTATTCACACTTGCTTGCAGATATATCACAAGATCAGGCTTTAGAATATTTTTTTCAAGCAACCTGTAAAGACTATTATAAAGGGAAAATTCTTTTTCATTCAAATTTATACTAGCAAAAAGTTTATCTTTCTGGAACATATAGTCACTTACAATCAACTTTGAGAATAGATCCGCTTGCTTTAATTCCATCTGCTGTCTATATCTACTCAATAAAAAAAAGATTTGTGTCTGAAAAGCGTATCTTTCTGTATCTCTATAAAAATCGTCGAGAAAAGGATTTTCTTCAGGCTTTTCCAGTAAAAGTTTTGCAGATAATTTTTTTGAGATAATCTTAGCAAGGCTTGTCTTCCCTACCCCAATAACACCCTCAATTGCAATGTAATATATACTATTCATAATTGCTATAATAATATTTTAACAGCTTTTTCAACCTTTTTATCTTTATCCCTTAGATTATAAATCATATTATTTATTGTTAGTCCACAGTCAGGACATACAAAATCTGGTGCAATTTCCTCTAAAGGAATGAGAACAAATTTTCTTTGTTTCATTTTATCATGAGGTATGCAAAGAATGTCACCTTTAATTACAATGCTATTAAATGCTATTATATCAAGATCTATTATTCTTGGTTCATACCTTTTTTCCCTTTTTAAATTTCTTCCCATCGATTTTTCAATAGATTTCAAAGCTTCAAGTAATTCAATTGGTTCATATTCAGTACTTACTTCTATCACAGCATTATAAAATTCTGGCAAAGAATCATCTTCCTCAGGATCTGAGATATAAATTGAAGAAACCTTATTTATTATAATTTTATTGTCCGCCGAAATGATATTTATAGCCTTTTTGATATTCTGTAGTCTATTGCCAATATTTGAGCCAAGTCCTATGTAAACCTTATCGTACATTTAAACCTTTCATCTTTTCAAAAAAATCATTTTTTGAATATTCAAGTTCAACCTCTACATAATCAAGAACACCCTTCAGTGGAGCATTAGGTTTCCTCAAATTGATTTTAACAGAATCAACGTTAAAGCTTTTGAAAATGATTTCCATAATTTTACCAGCAAGCTTTTCAAGTAGATAATATTGGGAGTTTGTTACAACATCGTGAACAGTCTTATATACTTCCTCATAATTAATCGTATCTTCAAGATGACCTGTTTTTATCGCTTTTGACATATCAAATTTTAATTCAAGATCAACTTCAAATCGACCGCCAAGAATTTTTTCCTGTTCGACTGCACCATGATAACCATAGAAAACCATATTTTTTAGAATAACTTTACCCATATATCGCCTTTATAAAACTGTTTGAATTTACCTAATGACTTACCAATTGTCAAGGTAACTAAAATGGGAGATTGTAAAACTTAATAAATATTTATTATAGTTTAGGGTAGAATTCTACCTTAAATTCTATTAATTAAATATTAATATAATAAATATTGAATTCTAAGTTATAAAACAATTAAATTTTAGTGATTTTAAAAGTGCGCCCGTAGCTCAATTGGACAGAGCGTCTGGCTACGGACCAGAAGGTTGAGGGTTCGAGTCCTTCCGGGCGTACAAATTATTTTTTAAAAATATTTTAGTAAATTTTTGCAATTGTTTATAGATTTACATCTGTGAATAAAAATTATAACTTAAATTTTATTAATTTCTCATTCATAATCCCAGCGCATAATGAGGAGGCATACATTTCAAAAACTATTAATTCCATTAAAAAGCTTGACTATCCGAAGGATAATTTAGAGGTGATTGTTGTAGAAAACGGCTCTACTGACAATACACACAAAGAAATTATGGATAATGCACCAGATTGGTTCAAAGTTTTAAAGATCAATGAGTATGGAGTATCAAGGGCAAAGAACGCAGGTATTGAAAATTTAACATTTAGTAATGGTTGGGTAATTTTTCTAGATGCTGACACATATATCGAAAAAGATTTTTTAACTGAGTTAAAAAATTTTTTTCATAAGAACCATGCTAAAAATCTCACCTGCGGAATGGTTTCTCTACTTCCCTATCCTGATTCAAAGCTTGCGAGAGTCTGGTATCGATTCTATAATTTTGCGAATAAAATAACAAAGACATCCAGATCAATTCAAATAATTCGAAGAGATCTCTTAAATGAAATTAGATTTGATGAGAAATTGTCATTTGATGAAGATACATACCTGTTGAAAGAGTGCAAAAAATATGGTGAGTATTTTTTCTTTAAAACCAAAAAGGTTTTCTCATCTACACGTAGATTTGAAAGAGTAGGATGGATAAAGCAATTATTTATCTGGATTTATATGGCAACCAGATCTTATGAAAAGAAAAAACAAATAAAATACCCGGTTTTAAGATAAAGTTTTATCATTTAAAATCTTTGTTTAAAGCATTTATTTATAAGTATAGAGTCTAATCGTAGGCCTATATACCTCTATAGTAACCTTTCTTTTAAGTGTTAAAATGAAATTGTTAATTTGAACGTAAATATTTTATATAGAATCAAGTTACCATTTTAGCGGTGCCTGTTTAAAAAATTCGAACCAATTTCCCCCAAAAAACCGATAATACCCGCGGGACGTCGGAATTCCCCCCAGGTCCACCATACGCCTGCCCCGTGAAGGGCGACCTTTGGACTTCCCAATTTAAAGTTTTTCTAATCCACCAAGGGCGGATCGCTCGGCTCTGCCGAGTTTGGCAGCAAATTCTTTTTTAATTTTAATTCAGTTGGTAAAAACTGAGCAATTTCTTCGTCTGAAAATGTTAATTCTTCATCAATCTTAAGTGCTTTTCTAGCATCTTCGTAAACCCTTGAGTTTGTCTAATGGGCAATCTTGTATATAAGTTTCAATTCTTTTATTTAATTGATCTCTTTTTGATGTAACCAATTCAACCTTGCCCCATCCCTTGATTTTCTCTGTAGTAGAATATTTTTCACTAAGAATTCTCTTTATGTCTTGCAATAATTGAGATTGACTGTTTGATTCATTATCATCATATCGATCAAATTTATCATCAGGCATAATAAATAAAACATCTACATCTCTGGGCGGTCTGATATTTGTGTGTTTACCATAAGATCCAATTAATAATTTTGTACTTCCGTTATATTCATTATCAGGATAATAATGATCGTGTAGTTTTTTACACACTCCATTATATTTTCTCTTTGCATCTTCTCTTTGTGAAGATGTAAGTTTTATATTTTCATAAAATTGTTCAAATTGTTTTTGAATGCTCACAAGTTAAATAATGTTTTCGAATTAAGAATATCTTAACTTTCTCTTAAACTTTTCATCTTCTCTTCAATTTCGTCATATAATTCTAATCCAGCTTCTTCAAATACATTTAGCAAATCTTCATATGTTCTTTCTCCGCCGAGTAAATCCCAAAATTCTTTACTTAGGAGTTACATTCCTCAATTTCTTGAATTGCAGTTTTAACAATACTATCTAGACATATAGATAAAGCGCTAATAATTCCTTTTCGTATAAAAATTATTTCTTCTTCACTAAGTTTTCTTCCAAACTCCTTTTTAGCTAATTTTTGTAAATATTCTTCTTCAACTTCAAATATAATATTATTACCCATCATAGTATTTTTAAGATAAAATTATTAGTTTTTGCCTCCTCATTTAACAACTTTAAATTTCTTTTTTGAGTAGAGGTAAGTTTTCTAACATCAAAATGATTCTCCACCGTTAATTTCAAAACAGGTCTTGGATTAAAACTCCTTCCGTTAATTCTCACATCCTCTAAATTTGTAAATAAAATCATTTTAATCAACCCGTCTTTTATATCACCGACAGATGGCAGTGTTCCTTTGCTGTGCTTACCTTCTATTAAATAAACTTCCTTTCCTTTTAACTCAACTTCATCTACTGTAAAATAATAAAAACCGCCAAGATAATTTTTGATTGTAATAATACCTTTTTCTCCGGATAAATACTCTTTAGGTTGAGTTGTTATACTTTCTCGTCTTTGGGCCTTCTTTGCCAAAGCACGAGAAAGATTCATAAATTTTTCTTTTCCTCTTTGCAATTGTTTTATTCTTTTTTCTGCACTAACCCAAGAATGCATCTCAACTTTAGTCTTTTTTGAAATTAGTTTATAGCTTTTTAATGCTTTCTGAGCAATTTCACCAATTTTATCTATTTGAGAAAGATTCCAATGTAAAGCATCGGATTGATAGGAAAGGATTTCCTGTATTTTTTCTTTAATATAACCTACATCAAACCTCTGGTTGGTAATCTTATGTCTGTACCTTTTGCTTCTTTCCGCCTCAACATAATAGCCAATAATTACATAAACACCCAAGAGGCTCATTAAAGAAATAGTATCCCATTGAAGAAAATCTCTGTCTCCTTTTTTGCCTTCATCTTTTACTATGGGAATAATTGTTATTTTTCTTCCCGCAAAATTTAAAGTATCATAAACTCTTGCATAAGGATAAGAACGAGTCCGTTTAGCTGAAACCCACCAACTTATAGCTACGCTCTTTCCTTTACTAAAATTTAATATAAACGAAGCATGTTTTGATAATACTTCTTCCAATTCCCTAAATGCAAATTCTTTTAAATCTGCACAAAGATAAGGTTTATATTTTATTCCTATTATTTTAGCGGATAGGTCCATATTTTCCCGGTTTACGAATAATTATTTCCAATTTGTCATCTGTATTAAAAAAAGCTGTCTGTTCACCAAACCCTAACTTTTTCTTAATAATTGGGATTAAGGATTTCTTGATTTCTATGCCAATGCTGTTTCTGCCTAAATCTCTGGCTACTTTCATTGTTGTTCCACTTCCCACAAAGGGATCTAAAACTGTTTCTCCTTTATAGGAAAAGAGCTTTATTAATCTATAAGGCAGTTCCTCTGGAAAAGCTGCAATATCTTTTTCTAGGGGAGAACCCGGCAATACGTTATTCATTTCCCAAAGTGTCATATACCATTTGTTATCCGAAAATTCTTTTTTGTCTATTTTGGAAGCCTCTCTTACTTCTTTAGGGATAGAACGGTAATTAAATTTTTTGCCTTTCTGAAAAATTATAATACTCTCCAGTAAATTATCTGGATAAAAATACATAGGATAAGGGTTTTGCAAAATAACCCCACTCCTTCTACTAATCCTTAAATACCCATCGGGTTTTTTCCAAATAATTCTATCTCTGTATTTAAAACCTACCTCAAGAAAAATCTTTGTAGCATCAGCAGTTATTGGAAATTTTTCTCCATTGATGAGCATATCGTCAATATTTAATACAGCAATTCTCCCTACTTGAAGAACTCTATAAGTTTCCTGAGCAAATCTTTTTAACACCCCAAGATATTGTCCATAACTTTTAAACAATCCTTTGTAATCAAAAGGGGCATTGAAATATGGAGGAGAAGTTACCATCAAATGAACACTATTATCCGATATCTCATCCATGCTCATACAATTTCCAATTATAAGTTTGTGATAAGTAGCCATAATATTTCTTTATTTATTACTTGTTAAGCTACAAAAATTTAAATCATCTCCTAATTTCTTTCTCCAACAAAGCTCTCTTCTTCCGTGATATGACTCGTAATATCTCTTTAAATCATTGATATCAACCTGTGTTACACCATTTCCATTATATTTTTTTACTTTACCGTACTGAATTAAATAGGAAATATTTGACTCAGTTATAGTTCTTTTTAAGAATTTACTAGCCCACTCACTAGCCTCTTTAATCGTTAATAGTTGTTTTGTTTGCATTATAGGTGAACTCAGTTTATTAAATCATCCAATGTTGTATTTAACGCTTTCGCAATCTTCTCCGCTACATACACCAAAGGCTTTTTAATAACGCTTGTCTCGATCTTGGTCAAAGTTGTGTAAGGCACATCGACTTTACAGTCAAGTTCGCCTTGAAACAATCTAAGATCGGTTCTTAATATTCCTATTTTATTTACTAATTTATTGCCTTGATTATTTTCCATATTTTGATATCATAAAATTGTTGATATTTTCTCCTTTCATTATACTAACAAATATAATGAAAGCAAGCAAATTTTTACAAGCCAAAAATGGTAAAAAGCCCAATTTTGGCCTGCGTGGTTCGCAAACAAAGGTGAAAAGATTTGAAGGGAAAATCGGCTGGCATATCCTTTTAAATTCCCCCAGAATACCAATTGGTTGTACTTTTTGGACAAAAATCGAACTTTTTATAATCCTCACCAAAAGATAAACTTTCGGGCATGTTACAATCTTCTACTTCCACTAATTCACATTCTCTTTTCTCAACTTCTTCTTTATATTTCGTTTTTGCGTTGTCCAAAACATTTTTAAAGTGCTGGGGATTTTATCTGTCATAATTACTTTTTAAATAAATCTAAATACTTCCATAAAACAAAAAGGCGATTACGGGAATGGCCTGTTATTTCTTTAACCAGTCCTGCTTTTAAAAATTTACTAAGAAGAGAGTTAGCAGTATTAAAAGCAACATCAAATTCCGTCTTGATAGTTTTCACATCTACAATGGGTTTAGAAAACATAAAAAGTAAAGCCCGATGGCCAATCTTTGCCTGACGCCCAAACTTCATAATCTCTCTTTCATACAATTGGCGAAGCTTAATAATCTCTTCAAAAATGTTTATCCCTTCTTTAGAAATAGTAATAATCCCTGTAAGAAAAAATTTTAACCACTGCTCAATGTTATTGTTTGTTCGAACTAAATTAAGAGAATCATAATAAGATGACCTGTGTCTTTCAAAAAAACTTGAGAGATAGAGAGAAGGTTTTTTTAAAAATCCATAATTAATAAGTTGCAAAGTTATAAGAAGACGACCAATTCT
This sequence comes from Candidatus Neomarinimicrobiota bacterium, assembly GCA_017656425.1. Taxonomy (NCBI): domain Bacteria; kingdom Pseudomonadati; phylum Fidelibacterota; species Fidelibacterota bacterium. The sequence goes on from JACDNV010000016.1 coordinate 40,570, forward strand.
TCCATTACCATCCAAAAATGGATGGATAGTTTCAAACTGGTAGTGTGTCATAGCAGTTTTAATCAATGTAGGGATACTTAACTTTTTATTATGCCAAAATTCCTCTAAATCTTTTAAAAGATTGGGGATTTCTGTATGATGCGGTGGAATAAAAATAGCATCTTGCAAACTTGAACCTCCTATCCAATTCTGGCTTTTTCTTATTTCCCCAGGTTCCCTTTCCTTCCCTCTTACTCCAGAAAGCAAAATTCTATGAGCGTTCTTTATCAACCTCATACAAAGAGGGAGATTCTCAAGCTCTGATACTGCGTAGTTAATTGCCTTAATATAATTCTGCACCTCTCTCCAATCATCTCTCTTTTCAGGGATTATTTCTTCTTCAGAAAGAATCGCCTCTTCTACACCAGTTTTTGTACCTTCAATTCTGCTTGATAAAGTTGCTTCTTTAACTACATGCATTCTTATAAAAAAATCAACATCAGGAACCAACAAAGAATAGGCATTAAATTCTCCTAACAATCGCACCGCTTCCTCTAATAGTAAAGTGATTATTTTATCTTCCCATTCAAATGGCTTGTTAATAAATTTAGGACTAAAATATTGATACTCATAGTCCTTCCCTTGGAAATATTTTTTATAAATGCCCGCTTCAAACTTTTGCATATTTATTATCCATGTTAAATTGAAATAAACACTCCTTTTATTTCAAGTTTATACAATAATCTGAAATAAATCAACTTTATATTTCAAGTTTATTGCAGTAAGCCTTTTTCTTTAAAGCTAAAATATCTATTTTTTACTACAATGATATGGTCAACTACTTCAATGCCCATAATTTTGCCAGCCTCAACTAATCTTTTAGTGATTGTTAGATCCTCTTCTGATGGCTCGATATCCCCTGATGGATGATTATGGGCTAAAATGATTTGAGCGGCTAAATTTCTTACTGCTGGCTCAAAAACTTCTCTCGGGTGAACTAAATTAGCATTAAGAGAACCAATCGAGATAATTTCTCTTTTGATTTCCTGATTTCGGGAGTCAAGATAAAAAATAACAAAATGTTCTTTTTTGTTGTCTCTGATATCTTTTAATTCTTCCCAAACCTCTTTTGGTTTTAGATAAATTCTTGCCTTTTTGCCTCTGAGAAGTCTTTTGCCTAATTCAAAACAAGCGACTATTTCGCAGGCTTTGGCTGGTCCAAGTCCGGGATAGTCTTTTAGTTCATCAAAAGTTAGATAGGGTAGTTTATCGGCTTTAAATCTTTTTAAAATTTTACCTGCCAGCTCAACCACATTTTCTCCCTTTTTACCCGAACGTAGAAGGATAGCCAAAAGCTCTGAATTAGAAAGTTTTTCTGGGCCATAATGCATCAACTTTTCTCTTGGTCTTTCGACTTTTGGCAATTCTTTGATTGTTTTCTTAACTTTGATCTGCATCTTTATTTCTTCATTAGAAGGAATCCATTCTTGTTATCGGCGTATTGAAAATATGTCAGAACATTCAAAAATACCGAGATTTAGTTTGGCGGAGAGGGAGGGATTCGAACCCTCGGTACCGGTTTTAGCCGGTACACACGATTTCCAATCGTGCTCCTTAAGCCAGCTCGGACACCTCTCCCTAACTCAAATAAAAAGAATTAAATCAAAAATAAAATTCTAAAACTTCTATTTATTCAAAAATTCACTTAACAATTTATTTACAATCTTAGGATTTGCTTTACCTTTAGTTTTTCTCATAACCTGTCCCATAAAAAATCCGATCAGATTCTTTTTCCCGGCTTTATATCTTTCAACTTCATTAGGATTTTCTGCCAGTACTTCATTCACAACTTTCATCAGCTCATCAGTATCGCTTACCTGAACTAAGCCCTTTTTCCTGACAATTTCTTCAGGTGATTCGTCTGTATCAACAATCTCGTTAAAAATATCTTTTCCAACATTACCAGTTATTGTCCCATTTTTTATCAATTTCAACAATTCTGCGAATGTTTTAGGTTTCAGTTTAATATCCCTGACTGAAATATTTTTATCCTTTAACACCCTCAGAACTTCACTCTGTATCCATTTGCTTGCTAATACAGGATCGTCCAAGTATTTCACAGTTTCTTCAAAATAGTTAGCAAGATATTTATCCGAAGTTAAAATCTCCACATCATATTCTCTCAAATTATATGAATTTAAAAATCTTGCATATTTTTCATCTGGAAGCTCAGGTAGAGCTTTATTTATTTCTTCAATCCATTCCTTTTCAATTTTCATAGGTACCAGGTCAGGTTCTGGAAAGTATCTATAATCATCTGCTTCCTCCTTTGTTCTCATCACTCTCGCTTTTCCTCTATCTTCATCCCAGAGTAATGTCTGTTGTAGAACTTTTCCTCCTTCCTTAAGAATTTCAATCTGTCTGTTAATTTCAAATTCCAGTGCTCTCTCAACACCTCTGAATGAATTCATATTTTTCATTTCAGTTTTTGTCCCTAACTCTTTTACGCCAACTTTTCTGACAGAGATATTCGCATCACACCTGAGACTGCCCTCTTCCATATTGCAATCACTAATTTCAAGATATTCCAGAATCTGCTTTATCTTGGACAAATATAAATATGCTTCTTCAGGAGACGAAATATCAGGTTCTGTAACAATTTCAATAAGTGGGACACCGCACCTATTATAATCGACAAGGGTATAATCACCTTTACCATGTATATGAATAGATTTACCTGCATCCTCTTCAAGGTGTATCCTTCTTATCCTTATCTTTTTATTTTTTCCATTTACTCTAATATTGACATAACCATCATAACATAAAGGCTCTTCATACTGTGATATTTGATAACCTTTTGGTAAATCTGGATAAAAATAGTTTTTCCTGGCAAAACGAGAAAAACCTCTTATCTTGCAATTTGTAGCAAGCCCCATTTTGATAGCAAATTCTACTGCCTTTTTATTCAATACAGGCAAAACTCCCGGCATACCAAGGCATATCGGACAGGTATTGGTATTTGGCTCCGCTCCATACTCATTTTTACATCCGCAGAATATTTTTGTCTCTGTCAAAAGTTGAGCATGAACCTCAAGTCCTATTACAGCTTCATACTGATTACTCATAACCTAATCTCCGAAGATCAATAATTAAAAACGCTTTAAAATAAGTTTTTATAAGAATAAATTCAAACAGTATTTATCAATAATTGATTATTCCCTGATTGTTCATTCTTTATCCAGGATATTACGTACTGCTCTAACAAGCTCATCAAGGTTATACGGTTTCTGAATAAAACCTGCTAATCCCTTTTTAAAGAGTTTCGTTTTTAGAGCAGGATCAATAAATCCACTTACAATGATAACTTTTATATAGGGCTTTATCTCTTTCAATTTGTAGAATACCTCATCTCCACCCATACCAGGAATTCCCATATCAGTAATTACAAGGTCTATTTTCTCTTTATTCTCTTCGAAATACTTCACTGCCTCTGTTCCGTCTGCAACTTTGACCACATTGTAACCCTTTATATTTAAAGTAGCCGCCATCATTTCAAGAATCCCCTCTTCATCTTCAATAATAAGGATCGTCTCACTTCCTCCGGGAATTTTATCAAATTCATCGGTAACTTCTTTCCGCTTTTTTATTTTCTTTTTTAAAACAGGTAAATAAATAGTGAATTTCGTTCCCTTTCCTTCTTCACTCTGTACTTCTATATAACCATTATGGTCTCTAACAATTTTATAAACTATTGAAAGTCCAATACCGGTTCCCTTACTTGGCTCTTTTGTAGTAAAAAATGGATCAAAGATATTATTTAAATGTTCCTTTTTTATTCCAATTCCAGTATCCTTAAACTCAATTTTTATATGATCAATTTTTTTCGCATCCGGGAATTGAGCGATAACTTCTTCACTCTTGATTAAACTCGTACAGATTTCCAGAGTACCACCATCAATCATTGCATCTCTTGCATTTACACATAAATTCATGAATACCCGACGTAGCTGGCTTTCATTTGACAGTGTATCTGGAATATTTTCACCTGGTATAAATTTTACCTCGATACTTTTTGGGAAAGTCTCATTAACTACATTGATAATATCATCTAATAACTGATTGATATTAACAGACTCAAGCTCAGAATCATCTTTTTTTGCAAGATCTAATAACTGTTTTACTATAAATGCTCCTCTTTGTGCGGTTTTTTCAATTATTTCGATTTTCCGTTTCCTGTCTTCGGGCGAATATTCTCTAATTTTCAATAGTGAAGCGTGTCCAAGTATTATACTTAAAATATTATTAAAATCATGAGCAATTCCACTGGCTAATTGCCCAAGTGATTCCAATCTTTGCCTCTCCTGCAGCTGTCTATTGAGTTTTTCTTTTTCAAACTCAGCTTTTTTTATCTCTGATATATCCTCAAATATACAAATACCACCAAGAAGTTCATTTTCTATGGAATAAAGAGGTTTTGCAAAAACTCTTATATATATATTATTTAAATTACCTTCTCTAATATATTCAAGTTCGGATATTGTTGTTACCCCGGATAAAACATTATCTACAATTTTTAAAACATCTTCTCTGTTAGATTTAAGAAGGTTTAATCCAATTAATTGATCTTTCCCAATTCCTAAAATTTTTAATGCTTTTTCATTACACTCGTTTATTATACCTTCTTTATTAAAGTATACTATTCCCAATGGTACATTTTCAAAGATTAGCCTGTATTTTTTTTCACTATCCCTGATTTTATTTTCAAGTTTTTTCCGTTTTGTAATATCTCTTACTATCCCAATTGCATGCCGCTCATTGTTTAAAAATACCGTTGAAATAGACAGCTCTACATCTATTTCTTTTCCATCCTTTCTTAAAGCCTTCATTTCATGTATCTTATTCAAAAAAGGAGAAATGCCTTTTTGTTTAAATTCAGTAAGCTCAGCTTCAAATCTTCCCATTAATCTATCAGGTGTGATTAGGTTGTGTAGGTGTTTGCCACATATTTCCTCCTTTGAAAATCCAAACATCTCTTCAGCTGACTTATTCCAGAATACAACTCTTCCTTCGGAATCAAGCATTATAATTGCATCCATTGCAGCACTTGTAAGGGCATATAGTTTATTTTCACTACTTTTCATTTCGCGAATTGAATCTATCAGTTGGTTTTCATGAAGGAATAATAAACCACCCAAAACCATAGCAATGGGGAAAATTGTAATAAAAGCAAACCATGTATCCTTTATTATTGCCCACCCAGTACTTATGGGAACAATAAAAATCTTGCTAAAAATTGCTATTAAAGATACAATTATTCCTAATAAAAAAAGTTCTGGTATGCCTATTCTTTTTCCTCTGTTCTTAAAAATTTTATTAAAGAGTAAGCCGACACATGTGGTAAGTATTGTTGCCACTAGACTTGCCCACATCCCCTGTCCATTAGTGATTATTCTACAAGCAACAGTAATAAACATGGTAATTGAAGCGGTTATACATCCGCAACACAGCGCAGAAAGGGCTAATATAACTATTATGGCATCATAAGTCCCTGTGACATAATTACAAGGGAACATCATACTGACACAAATAATCCCACCAAATAGAAGCCCCATAATTATTTTTCTTGACTTATCATTTAATTTCCCTATTGAGTTAATTAATGCGTAGAAAGTACATAGTGATAATATGAGCGCCGTATTAAAAATAAGGTCATTGTACATCTTCTAACCTTTACCACTCTGTTTTATTTATTTCAAATTTAAATAGTAGATAAGTTCCATTTATCATCATGCATTTTAAATATTATATATCGACAAGGGATTACTCTCTTGATAATACTTATATTCTGACATAATAAACTCTCACATCCTTACTAATCTTTATTAAAGTTTATTCTTAATAAGGATTTTTCAAGTTTTATCATCAAAAAAATATATATAAAAAAAGAATTAAATTGAAGGTTTGGTAAATTTTTTTTTTTTTTTTTTTTTTTTTTTTTTTTTTTTTTTTTTTTTTTTTTT